>NZ_CAMZMY010000011.1:0-154832 GCF_947311895.1 Pseudoalteromonas sp. PAR1
GTTATTTTTGTCAACACTTAATTTTGAGAAAAGTTTATTTTTTCAAAACTCAGTCTTACTTGACTCAACCAACTCGTCGTTTCGCTTTTTTGTAAGCAGTCCGCCGTGTCGGTGGATGCGCATTATAGGGATGCAGCGAATTAACGCAAGCACTTTTTTGAGAAAACTTTAAAAAAACTACCTTTTGCATCCTTTTTAGTCTAAACAGTACAAAAGAGAAACTTTATTAACGCTTTAGTAACTTTTAGCTGTATTTAAGGCTATAAAAGCACAACGCTCTAAAAACAAAAAAGCCCAGCAACATAGCTGGGCTTTTAAAAAATTCGCGTTTTTAGTTGTTATGCAATGCCGTATTGATCACGGTATGCTTTTACAGCCGCTAAATGCTCATCCATTGTACCTTTCGCTTCTAGGTAACTAATTAAGTCAGCTAGTTTTACAATCGAGATAACTTTAGTGCCAAAGTCACGCTCGACTTCTTGAATAGCCGATAACTCAGCTTTGCCTTTCTCTTGGCGGTCAAGAGCAATTAAAACGCCACTTAAGTCTGCACCATTATCTGCAATGATTTCCATCGATTCACGAATCGCTGTACCCGCAGTGATCACGTCATCGACTAACATGATCTTCCCTTTAAGTTCAGAACCTACTAATGTACCACCTTCACCGTGTGCTTTTTTCTCTTTACGGTTAAAACAGTAAGGCACATCTTTGTCGTGGTGATCAGCTAAAGCAACCGCAGTAGTCGTTGCAATTGGAATACCTTTATAAGCAGGGCCAAATAATACATCGTATTCAATGCCAGCATCTTCAAGTGCAGCTGCATAAAAGCGGCCTAAACGTGCAAGGTCACGACCAGTATTAAATAAACCAGCGTTAAAGAAATAAGGGCTAGTACGGCCAGACTTTAAAGTAAACTCACCAAATTTAAGCACCTGCTTTTCAAGTGCGAATTCAATAAACTCTTTTTGATAATCTTTCATAACTAATAAACCTACTTCTTTATTAAGCTAATGCTTGCTTTTGAACGTCGATAATTTCACGAATTGAGTGCTTAGCTAATGTAAGTAGCTCATCTAGTTCGTCGAATGAGAAAGGTTCACCTTCAGCTGTACCTTGGATTTCGATGATTTTGCCTGTTTCCGTCAAAATCACGTTCATATCTGTTTCAGCTTCAGAATCTTCTAGGTACTCAAGATCTGTGATTGGTTGACCTTTATATACACCGACTGAAATTGCAGCAATCATATGCTTAAGTGGGTTTGAATTGATCATACCTTTACTACGCATGTAAGTGAGTGCATCAACTAACGCAACGCACGCACCACTAATAGATGCTGTACGTGTACCGCCATCAGCTTGAATAACATCACAATCGATAGTAATGGTGTTTTCACCTAACGCTTTTAAATCAACTGCAGCACGAAGTGCACGTGCAATTAAGCGTTGAATTTCCATTGTACGACCGCCCTGCTTACCGCGCGACGCTTCACGACCATTACGAGTATGTGTTGAACGAGGTAACATACCGTATTCAGCCGTAACCCAACCTTTACCTTGGCCTTTCATAAAGCGTGGTACACCAGCTTCAACAGTTGCTGTACACAAAACTTTAGTGTTTCCAAACTCTACTAATACTGAGCCTTCAGCATGCATAGTGTAATTACGTGTAAATGTAACCGGTCTAATTTGATTAGGTGTTCTTTCGCTTGGACGCATTAACGATCCCCTTAATTCTGAATTTGCCACATTATAAGTCGATGTGGTGGCAGATGCCATGTGATTTACATAATTAACTGTATCTGAAAAGCCGATTTCAGAAAATTTACGCTAGAGGTTAAAAGCTGATACGGTATAATCAAGCAACTTTGAATATAAATAACACTAGGAAATTATCCATGATCCACAGCATGACAGCTTATGCGCGTCGCGAAATTAAAGGCGAATGGGGCACTGGCACTTGGGAAATTCGTTCAGTTAACCAACGTTACCTTGAGACTTTTATCCGCGCACCTGAGCAATTTCGTGGCATGGAACCTGTTATTCGTGAGCGTTTACGTAAACACTTACAACGCGGTAAAGTTGAAGTTTTCTTAAAGTTTGCTGCAAATCCAGCTCATGTTGGTGAGTTAACGATTAACGAATCACTGGCTGAGCAGCTAATTAAAAGCGCACAATGGGTGCAACAACAGAGTAATGGTGACATTAATCCTGTTGATATTTTGCGTTGGCCTGGCGTTATGGAAGCCGAAGAGCTCGATATGGATAGCGTTAATACAGCGCTGATTGCAGGTTTTGACAAAGTAATTGAAGACTTCAAACAAGCTCGCGGTGATGAAGGTGCAAACCTACAAGAAATGATCACCACTCGCCTTGATGCAATATTAGAGCAAGTTGCCATTGTTGAGGGCCACTTACCAGAAATCGCTAAATGGCAACGTGAAAAGCTAAATCAAAAACTTGAAGAGCTTAAAACAGACATTGATGAATCACGTCTTGAGCAAGAACTTATTTACCTAGCGCAAAAGCAAGATGTAGCTGAAGAACTAGATCGTTTAAAATCACATGTTAAAGAAACAAAGAAAATTATAGTGAAAGGTGGTGCATGTGGCCGACGCTTAGATTTTATGATGCAAGAGTTTAACCGAGAAGCAAACACATTAGCATCGAAGTCTATCAACAGTGACATCACCAATGCAGCAGTAGAATTAAAAGTGCTAATTGAGCAAATGCGCGAACAAATTCAGAATATAGAATAGGGTTTCATTACTTCCACACACCTCCAAGCCCTTTATCTTAAAGGGCTTAAAGTTCATAAAACTTCTTAAAATTGCATACCACCTAAATTTACTGGTGACTTTTTGGTGTCTTTAGGTCACCATGTATTACCATTAAAAATTGAGTCACCATTATGCAAGAGGAAGAAGAACAAACTCCCCTACAAATCTTTAAAAGCGCAAAAACTGCTCCAGAACGAATTTCAGCAGCGGATGATCTTTCAGGGCTCAAAGATAATAAAAAGTATCCGATAGGAAATGGCTTATACCTAAAAGCCCTAATAACTGGAAATGCTTCTTGGATCTATCGCTATTCATTTGGCGGAAAAAGAAAAGAGTACACATTTGCCGACTATACGCGTTATGCGTCAAAAAAAGGTTCAACCTTATCCCAAGCGGAAAATAAAGTTGCTGAATTCAAGGTAATGGTAAGACAAGGGTTAGATCCTCAGTCTCAAACTAAATCTCGTTTACCTAGTAATGATTATGAGACTACTGTCGACTATGTCGCCCAAGAGTGGCTACGAAAAAAACAGCAAAAAATCCAAAGTGCTCATATTCATGAACGTGTTTATAAGAATGATATCAAGCCAGCAATTGGGGGAATGCAACTGACTGAAGTCAAGACAAGCAATATAATGAACTTAGTAAGTAAAATTAATAACTCAGGTAGACCATCAATAGCCAATGACGCCCTCCACTACTGTAAGCAAATTTTTAAACTTGCACAAAAAATGGACTTAATACAGTTTGATCCCACCCAGATTTTATCCGCTGAGGATGCCGGTGGAACAGAAAAACCGCGCGAGAGAAAATTGTCATTTGATGAATTAGAAATTGTATTTAAAGTCTTACGACAACATAAAGAGCGATTCACACGTGATAACTATATCGCTCTATGCCTATTAACGGCTTTAGGCATCAGGAAAAATCAATTGTTACAAGCCCCATGGCACGAGTTTGACTTAGAAAAGAAAATTTGGCGTTTACCGAAAAAGCGCGCCATGAAAAACTCACCAGCTATAGAAATTCCATTAGCTCCACCAGTTTTAGTGTTACTCGATGAGTTAAAAATCCGTTCGAACAACAGCGCTTACCTGTTCCCACCGAGAAGAACATCGAAAAGTGATTTCGTTTGTGAAAATACATTAAACCATGCTGTTGCTGCTATGTTTGGTAAAAAAGTCCGCGCGAATTCAAAATCGCTTTCTAATGTATTTGCCGAATATCATATCGAAGAATTTGTACCTCATGATCTGAGACATTCAGGAAGAACTTTGCTATCAGAACTAGGAGCAAGTGCAATTGTTGGTGAGAAGTTTCTCAACCATAAATTAAAAGGCGTTTTAGGTATTTATGACCATCACTCATATTTTGAAGAGCGAAAAACAGTAATGGAAAAATTGGCTAATCGGTTACAAGAGATCTGGTAATTTAATTTTAACATTTTAGCTATTGCAAAATTCTTAACTCGACGGTCTGTGATACAATTATGGTGTCATTAAAATCAAGGAGAAAAATTGACATGGAGTTTACAACTACAGAGCTGGCTTCGAACATCGAGCTCAACACCCGCGCTATTCCTAGCCTACATTCCAAAATGTTCCAGACGTTATTTCATGGCACTACTGTTGAAGAGGCGCTTGCACTTCTTTCCAACGGAGAAATAACTGGGGATGGAGGCTTACATGCCAACTTTGCAATAAAGCCCCGACCTGATCTTGCCAGATCATCAGAAGTATTCCTGATGTTTGAATTTGAAGGGCTTCATAGAGCAGCCATTTCTTGGGTTGGAAAAAGGCGCCCCTACTTTACAAAATATGCTGACAATGTTGTTTACCATATTTATACAACAAACACGGGGCTAGATAATACAAGCGACTTCCTAAATGACTATTGGCAAACGATCATTTTTCCTGGCACCAAAGGACTAAAGTTTTTAGGCATTCATGAGCCTGTTAACTCGGCACTAGCAGACAAGTTCAGTGGGTTTGTTGGCAAAGAGATAGCCATTAAAGGCTATGACATACAATGGCACTTTAAAGATATACCAACAGAGTTTTATGAAGCTGCGCAAACGGCGCTCAAAAAATAATGCTTTAGTTAGAGGCAGGTTACTTATGGTAACCTACCTCTTATAAGAAACATAACCTTAAGTTAGAAGAGTGTTCTAATTTCCGCTAGACATCAGGTTTTATGAACGTCCTATAATAAAACCAATATTTCAATTGTTATTAGACCAAATAAAATCGTTTTGGATGAGAACATAATTTTGAAAATCAATCATACTATAGTTCACCATTAAAATACTGAAAGAAATCCAAGAGACAGTCCCTGTCTCCGTTTACCGTCATTTTAGGTATTTATTAAGAATTTCTTCTTTTCTTGCTTGAGCCCCTCTAATAAGATTTTTAGCTGATTCTATTTGTGATTCACAAATTAATACTTTATCTACAATGCCTTTTTGTTTGCTACTGTCTGGTAGTTGGATAGATAACGTCTTAATACTGTCCATCGATGCTCTATTGTGTCGAGAATACCTGACCCTTTGACCTTCATTTTTTAATGCCCACGCTACAAATTTTGGTTCTATATCTGTAGATAACACCCTTAAGACACCACAATGATCAGTGGGGTAAAATGGCACATCTTTTGGTAAAGTATTAACCATCCAATCGCCATCAATACCCCATAAAACCGACTCTATATCAAAATTATCTATCAACTTCTTTTCTATATGACCAAAAGCTTCGAAAACATTCGCGCTGTATACAGGCACTCCTTTTTGTTCATGATTTATTTCCTTCTTTAGAACTCTCTTCCCTATAGAAACCTTAAATAAATTTTCATCACTGAGCTTATAACTTTTTAACTTAGAGTTCATAGACTCTTGGAATAGTGACTCTATCTTTTGTGACTCAACTTCTATTGTATTCTTGGCTTTATCCACTTCACTATCAATAGATTCACACTCTAGTATAATTTTTTCTTGAACTTCTTTAGGCGGTATAGCTAGAGGATATTTAAGTATCTTGTCCTTATCACCTCTAGGCATTTTAACGCCTTGTTTTCCAGCCATTACATAATCAAAAAACAAATCTGTACTTAAGCTTAGATATAAATATTTGGGCAGAACTTTTGTTGGATTTGAGCTTCGAAATACCATTACATCATTGGAACAACCGCCTTCCTTACTTGAAAACCAGATTTTTTTTAAATATGGACGTATATTTGAAATCAAAACGTCATTTTTTAGGTATCTTGTAATCCTATCTACATTTGGCGTGCCATCAAAATCTACAACCCCCATTCTATTTTGAAGTAAGTTATCAGTTGTAACATATGAGGTAACGTCAATTTCAGAGAGGTTAATTTTATCTTTAACATATGGTGCGACCTTACCTAGAGGTTCAGTGTCCCACTTTGTTTCTACAACAGGCTCATCATCAATCCTAGGAGATAAAGAAATTCCCTTGTTAAAGTTAACTGATACAAAATCAAGCATACTTATTAGACTTGCTTGTGAAACGTATTCAGCTAACTCTGAAGGTATCGTAATGTCCTCACCTGAAAAATTACGAGAGATAAGTGTATTGATCTTGCTTGGATTAAAAACACTTGCAGGGTCGTAAAGAGGAGTTTTAATATTATTTAAATTAAATATGTTATTAATAATTCTCTTATCTTCATCGTCAAGTGAAGCTTCACTATCGTCATCATTTTCAGTTTTTATTACAATATTATCTTCACTGCCAAGATACTTAATACCTTCGTTACCTTTAGCACTACTCCATTCATACCCAAGAAACTCTTTAATTTTAGTGTTGTTTGATGGGCTTTTAACAATGAGCACCTTCTGAGGATTTAGAGCAGCTAATGAAAAATACAAAATCTTATCCTTTTCTACTCTCGTTAAGTAAGATACAAACCTTTCTGATAGCTCTTTATGTTGCTGCTCTTTATTTAGCTCTTTAAAAGTTTTCTGTTTTTTACGATTTTTTATTTCAGTCCAATTACTGAACTCCTTTTTATAATCTTGAAAAATATCAGAATCTAAAAGCTTTTCTGTTGGCTTTCCAATTAGTAAAGATTTGTACTCTTCATATGGTACCTCTATTTCAGAGCAATAATCTTTGATCAAATATTCATCTTCAAATATAAGATCTTTATCACCACATTCACTAAACCAGTCATTTACTCTATTTTCATAATGCTCAGCTAATGACGGATTCTCTTCTTTTCTTCTAATAAACAAAGTTACGGTATTTGTTCCCGTTTTTCCGAATGTACCACTACCAAACTCAGCGATCGCTACAATGTCAAAATACTTAATTAACAATTCTCTTGTTGCAACATAAAGGTTTGTGGCCTTAGACGTACTCTTTGCTTTACCCTTTGTTAGTATTGAAGAAGGTACAATGATACCAGCAACACCACCTGGTTTTAGTAGTTGTTTTGCTCTTTCAATAAAGAAGGTTTCTATCGCATTGTTATTAGAAAAACTTTTTTCATCTATCGTAGACAAAAGTTGGTAATCATTTCTATCTGAGTCTGAAAGCGTTTCTAAAAAGCCTTTAACACTATATGGTGGATTAGCCGTAAGAATTGAGTAGTCGCCATCTTTTATGGTTGGCGATTTACTAAGAGCGTCTGAGTAAACGATATCAATATCGTCTTGTCCGTACATAAATGCTGAAACTTTAGCTACTTTAGACAATCGATATTCTTTTTCGATCCCTACAATATTCTCATAATATTTTTCTATAGGAATATCTTTTTTCTCATTCACATAGTTCTGAATTTCTTGAGCATATTGATTTAAAAAATGACCTGCACCACATGCATAATCTATAGCTTTAGGAAGTTGTTCACTTTCTTCAATAATTTGCTCTAAAGGTAGAGATTTGAGGATAAATTTAACAATTGGCATAGGAGTGAAAAATTGCCCCTCTGATTGTTTAACCCCTTGATCTAAAAAGCCCTCAAACATATCACCTAAGAATTGATTATCTTCATCAGATTTGAGTAAGATATCCTGTAGCATTTGTACTATTTTTAGAAGTACTTGAGAGTTCTGATAAAATAATTTTTCATTATGCACGTCTATAAATGCAAAATCATTATTGGTAAAAAACTTTAATTCTCTAAAATACTTTTTGATGGTGTCTCTGGTTGCATCTGGGTCTTGTTTGAAAAAACGAAATGCATCATCAATGGCGGAATTATCAATATAAGTAACATCCTCCCCCAAAAAGCGCTTCATACCTTCTTGATAAAGCTTTTGCAGCCTATCTTGTAATTCAAAGTAGCTGTCGTAGGCTACGCCTTTCCAATAAAATTTGAGTTCTTCTGGGTTGTTAGTTTCATCCACAATTTTACACAAGAATAAATTAACTAATTTATCAAAGGCGTTTTCTCTACCTGATACGTTATGTTGTCTAAGAATGGTTGCAAACTGATGATATTTACCTTGAATATCTCTACTACTAACAGAGCTTAGATCTTCAAGAGAGTACTTTGTTTTACCTATTTCATAAGGTGGAATATCTCCCTCAAAGATTCCTCTTGTAGAATAGTCTTGCCTATAAGTTTCCTTCCAAGCTTTAAATATATCTTCTACTTCAAGTTTCTTAGCATCCTCAAAAGATAATGGCTCTTGATCCGATAGTTCATTTAATAGGCTTTCGTTATCTTTCAAAGTTATCAAATAATAATCACGCACAACTTTTTGATCGATATAATCGGAAGCGTATAAACATACAAATTGCGTACTTCCAGCCTGTTTTGCGTAAGTTAAAAGTTGACCTCCGTTAATTAGGGTCTTTTTCCAAGCATCCTCAAATTCTTTGCCCGCAGTTTTACACTCAATAATTAGCAGTGACTTTTGCGAGTTGTCTTTTACTAGAATATCCGCTCTACCACCGCTTGCACCGTGACCCACCTTCCACCTTGGCTCTAATTCAATGTGCTCAGGTTTATACCCTTTGTCTAACAATTTAACGACACACTCAAACACAACAAAATTTTCTTTTTGAGAAAAGTTACATGTTTGCCTTTCATTAATTGTAAGACCTTTATCTTCTGGGTAAATCAACTCTTTTTTGTTGAAGTCGACAATCATTTTTACATCTGGTTCTGAAAAGCTTTTTGTAAATTGATGTTTATCTTCCGAAAATCCGAGATTTATCAATACATCTTTAAAATTATCAATAGTTAGCATTTCGCTATGATCCGTTTTTTATATTGTTAAGTTTGTTGTTCTTATACCTTCAAGTCAGACTTCTATTAGTCTGTTACCTTTACAGCTATCTCATGAAGTCCTATACGATTTAATTCTGCGATTGCACCGTCCAAACTCTTAAATATTCTTGGCTCATAAGGCTGCCTAGAACTACTTAAAACAACAGGCTTTTCATTCCACTCTGCCGCACTGCCTTTGAATACAACGACATAGTTACCTTTGGAACCTATAACTTCAGCACCATCAATCATATTGCTTTCAACTCTACTCTTTGCCATCGAGCTTAGAATGCAGTTTCCACCATTAATACCTGATATCACAGCTTACCCCCAATAATAGATATTGAAACAATATCAAATATTGTTTCAATATCAAAGTATGGGTTAAAATTTTATATCTCATTAGCGATATTCTCTAAAAAGCTTAGAGAATATTTTGGGAAAACCAGGGAACACACAAGAAACGATGGTTTCTTGTTATTTAAATGCTTACCTTGTGGCCAGTTTGGCGCAAAGTTTGTATTTTATGCGCCACTGCTAGCGGCAAATATTCACAGGCCAATTTAGGCCGCAGATCTCGGGACATATTTCGAGCTATAGCTTCTCGCAGCGCAATATGCTGTGGAGCATTTTTAAAATCAGCGGGGATGTCAGCTTCAAACTCTTGCTTGTTTACGAAAATATGCGCTGCGTCTCTATGACGTGAACATGCTACGTAACTATGCGCTCTATCCATACCTGATGTGTAGTAAACAAATACGTCACCGTTTATAGTTAGACCCTGGGCACTATAAACGGTCTGTGCATATGCCTGAGTCAGATAAACTCGGCCTTGTTCATTCGAATAGGTTGATGCTTTGAATTGGGTTTCACGACCTGAATCCAGCTTTATTCGAATCCAAACATCACCATCGGGTAAAGTCTCAAGTTTAGTAACTGTGCCTAGATCCCCATTGGTGTAATTGCGCGAATAATCGTTTTGTGTAAAGCGTATCCGTTCACCAAGCGACAGATTAATATCAATTTCACGGTCACTCACTGTTGCTGGCACCAGTATATTTTCATGACCCAATCGATTCTCTCGTTGTAACTGGGAGCGCATCTCGTTATTTAGTTGAACTACATCAGCCCAACTGTGTGCAATGACCATAGAATGATTGTGAGGGTTTTGATGGCGGTAATGAGTCCAGGCATCAACCAAAGCTGATTTTGTTGAAGTTTCATTCTTCTCAATATGCAGCTGCCTTCGTTTTTGATATTGGATCAGAGCTTGTTGGGCATACCCATCCCTAAAAGCAGCAACAGCTTGTCGATCCCATATTTGGGATTGCCTTCGAATTGTTTCTACACGGGTTGCACCGATAACATCAGGGGATGACAAGTACCGTAATACGCCGCCATGTGTAATCGCATTTAATTGTTTATCCTCACCGACTAAAATGACTTTAAAGGCATTTTGATTTGCAAAGTCCATTAGCTGTTCAATATCACGAGAGCCTACTTGACCTGCTTCATCAACAATTAAGACATCACCTTCTGTTATTGGAGGCTTACTTGTATCCAGCCAAGCGAGCAGCCTAGCTATAGTGTACGTTTCAATCTCTGCCTCATTGCTTAAATTGTTTGCAGCTGAGCGAGCTATCGCAGCCCCAAAAACACGCTTACCTGATGCGTGGTAAATATCTCGAACGCATCTCATTGATGCAGATTTTCCCGCACCAGCAGACCCCTGTATAATTGCAAGTTGGGAATCATTACAAGCGTTTCTAACAGCAAACTGTTGCTCATCACTGAGTTCAAACTTTTGGGTGCGGATGCATTGTTCAATGATTTGCTCTGAAATATCACACCACAGTGAAGAGCTAAGCTGTTTAGCATTAACAATTAACGCTTTCTCGGTTTCGAGTACTTCTTTAGTGGTATAGACATGAGAGTTTCGCCAGTCGCATCCTAAATCAACAGTGTTACCATCCGCTTGCAGCTCATTTACAATCGCATGTAATGATTTTAGAGACATGTTGTTTTCGAGGGCTTTTAAACCACCCTGAAAATAAATATCCTGCCGAGTAAATACCGCGTTAGTGCTTGTTAGTTCTGCCGCTAGTGTGTCTGAGCACATCGCTTCACCAAATTGAATCGGTCGTTTAAAATTACGAAGGGCAGTAATAGTATGCTGATCAACTCCAAATCCTACTAACTCAGATTTCCATGCTCTAAAGAGTTCACCACGATTAATGTCGCCTTTTTTATTTCTGGTACTGAGTGAAGCGACGTCGCCCGTTGCAGAAGCTCGTTTTTTAACACCTCTTTTATCAAGCACTTCAATGATTTGCTTTGAGCGTTTAGAGAAATGCTCGCAAACTTGCTGTGGTACACCTTCTATTTTGAAAGCGTCACCGTCAGGAGATGTTTGAAAACCAAGTGTTCTAAGAGATTCTGCCAGACTGATTTTATAAATCATTCCAGCGGCTTTTTGCCAAAGCATGATTGACCTAGAATCAACAGTCCCCCAAGAACCATCTGTCCTAGGGGCTAAATTTGCAACAATTGCATGAGTATGTAAGTGGGGGTCTAATTCACGGCTCGTTGAGTGCTCAAAAAAAGCGACAACTAAACCTTCGGTTTGTTCTTTTCTCTTTCCACCATTACTGCGTCGAGTAAATGCAGCATTCGCTTCTAACAGAGTTACGGCCTCACGAACGGCTCTAAGCTGCGCCTTTTGGATTTCTTGGCGCAACTTCTCATCAGCTGCTGCCCACAACACAGACACTGATTTTGGAGCATTGAAAGTTAGGTCCCACCCTGGAGTATGTTTCTCGCCAGAAGTTTGGCAAAGTTTAAATTTACCGCAAGGTGATAAACCTCGGAGGATGTTTTTAAAATCATCGCCATCTATCAAACTTTTTAACCCGAGTGCAGAGCTAGCTGAACCACCCCAAACACCATCAGGCTCACCACCATTCAAGTAATAATCTTCGCGTGCTAAATCTAGGTAATATTTACCGTCATTTTTAATTTTTGCAAAAGTCATCATTTCGAACTCTCCTGTTCAGTCTATTTGTAGATCCTTTGCGGGGCTCCGATGTTTTCTTTTGTCGTTTTACAAATGGCTCAGCAACCTTTTCAAACATTGAATTAATTGGCCAGTTGAGGTGGTAAACAGCATTTGTTCCGCTTATTAAAGCAAATCCCTCAATGCCATTTTTTAAGGAAGGTTGAGGTAAATGAATTAAGTCCTCAGGCTTTACAATGGCAACTTCTTCTTGGTGCAGAGAATAAGACTTTTCACCCTTTTCGTTAGTTGTTGCAGTCTTGTATTCGATCCTTCTTTTACCTAATGAGACTGATGCTTTCTCAGTTGAGTCACCAGTTGGAGCAAGCTTGAATGTAACGATATTGGCAAATAGTCCTAACACAGTGTTTGCGTCGTCTTTGCCGTATATCGATTCGAGTTGAGAAAGTAGTTGAACACCTGCAATCGTTTTACAACCTTTACTTCGCCCTAAAGCTAACCAAGTTTCTAAACGCTTCGATTTATTCAATGTAGCGAGTTCATCTAAAACAAGCCAAATAGACTCTGTCTGGTTATCTGGTTTAGATAATACTGTATTGGTCAATATAGCGAGTAATGCGGTTATTAGCGCTGAGCTCATCAGTGGTGAAGTAAGATCACCTTGTACAATAAGTGTTTTTTGAGATGTACTTTGCAACCATGATCTAATTGAAAAAAAGTCGCTGTTATTTTGATTTAACTCTGCAAGTGTCTTCACCCACGAAAGTTGGGTTGCAATCATGGAGCGAATGGAGGCAGTAGTTTTATCTTCTGGTTGAATAAGCGTGGCAGCCTGAGGATAAGCGTCTGCCAGCCACTTTAGTAACTCGTCATCTTTACAGAACAAGTGTTTTGAGAGTTCAGTCCAAGACCAAGGTTTACCCGCTTTGATAAGGCCAACAATTACACCAATCAGCACAACCCGTGCAGAATCGACCCAAAAAGTCTCCTTGGTAATATTGGATGAGATAACGGATTCAGCAAACACTTCAGCAAGTCCAACATCAGTTATATCCAAACCCAAATTCCAATTTACGCTACGCTCATCTCTAGGACTCAACAATAAGCAACTGTTCTCCAAAAATAGCTCGGTATATTCGCCTTTGATATCGTAAATCAGTGCTCGATCTTTACGCTGAAGGATCTGTTTGATGAGGAACTTTATTAAGTTCGATTTACCAGCCCCTTGCATTCCCCAGATAAGAAAATTCCCAACCTCCTTTTTCAAAGAGATTTGAAGTGAGGGATGTATAAATAGCCCTCGCTTACCTTCTCGTTTTGTAGCGCGCCTAAAATGACGTGTCGCTTTTGAACCTCTAAGTAAACGCGGACCACGGATATGAAATAAATCAGTTTGGTTATAGTGTTTAACTCGAAACTTCCAAACTATTGTAGAGGCGATGAGAATTGATAAAATCAATATAGATAAGCTGCCAAACATAGCTGTTGACGACAAGGAAAAAGCCGTGGGGCCCTGCTGCAAAAGAAAGGCTGATAGCAGTAAATCCTTGCCCCATACAACTAACTTAACTAATACGGATGAACCCCCAAGGGTTTCCAATATCGTTATTTCTGAAATCAAGAAAATGATGCAAGAGAGAATCAAAGCAACAATAAAGTGCCCCCATTTTTGCGATAACTTTGATTGTGTCATCGTGACCTCCTTGTCATTTGCTTTCTGATAGAGGCTTTAGCAGCCTGGGTTTCATCAGGGTCAAGTCCAGCAATTACAGAGGTAATCACAAATGTGTTTTGGGTTATCTGGGCTTGCAGGTGATTGAGCAAGTCTTTTAGTTCAACCTGTTTCTCGGCGAGCTGAATTCGTTGACGTGCAATTTCCGCAATCGTGGTCCCTTGATACTCAGCCTCCAATGCTAAGCGTTCATAGTCCTGAGCGGATAACCGCACACTGATTTGCTTGTTGTTTTTTTGGGTTTTCATTCTCAATCCTCCATGAATTCAATGAAACCATTTGTAAATCTATGAGTTACCAGACCGTTTTATATGAATTGATTCCAGTATTAATCTCGCCGGAACCCGATATAAATATTGGCTATAGACCGAATTCCAATTGCTGCTTGGTAGCACCGCAGGTGCATGGGGTGTAAGAGGTTTATATGCTTTTTGAATGAACTACATCTGTTCATAATCAAGCAACCACTTTTCAACACTTTCTCGTCGCCATCTAACCATTCGTGGACCTAAACGAATAGCCTCGGGCAGTTTTTCATCTTGTTGCAATCGCCACAGTGAAGTTCTGCTAATGCCTAACAACATTGCTAGGTCATCTGGTGTTAATAGCGGCTTTTGTTCCATGTCAGTTCCTCCTTACATCTATTACAAAAAGGATATTAACGGACATGTGTGGAATGGACTCTAAAAGTTACACAAATGTGTTTATAATAACGATTAACCAGTTAAGGAGTTCTATATGGACAATGTTCACCTTTGCTCTCTATGTTGGCGAAGTGTACTGAAAAATAAACAAAAATCTGGGCGTTCAAGTTACTTTTGTGATTATCATTTGCCATCGGGAAATACGAAAAAAAACTACATCAGAGACAGGCGACTTATTTCAAAAGCAGTGGGCTCAGATGAAAAGTTTCAAGCAGTACATGCGAAATTCCTGAATAAGAAAGTTGGTAGTTCGATTTTTTATGCAGAGCTTTACTCGGCCTTATCAAGGTCTAACAAGCTCGAAAAAAAGATATTTAAGGAAATTACAAACCCCAAACTTAACCAGAGCCAGCGGATTGCATCTCTACTACGAGAAATAAGCATTCAACTACCGATTACTTACAAGAAAGTAAAAACTGTTTTCAAAACTGAATATGCTGATACAAGCTACCTATTACAAGGTATAGAGATGGCATTGAATGACGGAGTTACACCAAGAACAAAAACTTTTTCAAGTGCCGTCAATAGATATGATAGCGATATTTGGTTGAAAACTCTTGTCCATGTTCTCCATCGTCATGAACTCTATCAGGAAGTAATTCTGAATAAAAAATTAGGTAAGCCAAAAGGATATGGCCGCAATGAAGATATTAGACAAGCTGTTCATCAAGAAATCGATCGGGCCAACTCGACCGGTGAGAAAGTTGTTTATAGCCATATAGCGAAACGACTAAGAGTATCAGCAACTTGGGTAGGAAAAATAGCATCAGAAAAGAAAGCCACAAAACAGAGGTGACTTATTGGTGACTAAATACATAGTTAAAACAAAACAACTAAAATTAACCCAATTAAAACAATGAACTAATAAAAGTAATCAATATTCACAAACAGAATATCGAATAAGGTTTATTTGCTCTAGACCATTAAAAAGCCAGTGAATATTCACTGGCTTTTTAATGCATAAATTAACGACCTGACATTAAAGTTGCGTCGCATTTCTTTGACGAAGTACTTCAAATAAGCAAATACCCGTGGCAACAGATACATTTAAGCTCGATACCGTCCCTGCCATTGGAATTTTTACTAGTAAATCACAATGTTCTCGGGTAAGGCGACGCATTCCGTCACCTTCAGCTCCCATTACTACAGCCATTGGCCCAGTGAGGTTTGCATCGAATAACTCAGTGTCGGTTTCACCAGCAGTACCAACGACCCAAACACCAGCGTCTTTAATTTCACGTAAAGTACGCGCTAAGTTTGTCACTTGCACAAGTGGCACTGTTTCAGCAGCACCACACGCTACTTTGCGCGCGGTACCATTTAATTTAGCTGATTTATCTTTAGGAACAATAATAGCGTGTACACCGGCAGCATCAGCGCTTCGTAGGCATGCACCTAAATTATGTGGATCCGTTATGCCGTCTAGCACCAATAAGAAAGGGGTTTCTTCGCGGGCTATAATTTCGTCAAGGTCTTTTTCACTATACATACGTGCAGCTTTAACATTAGCAATAATGCCTTGGTGTTGCTCACCGTTTGCTTTATTGTCTAGCGCTTTACGCTGCATAAACTGAACAGAAATACCGAATTTACGTGCTTGGTCAATAACCGGATTTAAACGTTTATCTTCACGCCCTTTTAAAGCATAAATTTCTAAAAAGCGCTCCGGCTCTTTTTCTAAAATTGCTTCAACTGAGTGAAAACCAAAAATTAATTCATTACTCACGTATTGTTTGCTCCTCGGCTACTTTGTTTGCGGGCATTCTTGCCCGGCCTTTTTGCCTTTTTAGTGGCTTTTTTCTTGCTCTTCTTTTTACTGGCTTTTACAGCATCAGCCTGTTTGCCGCTGGGCTTTTTGCGCCCTTTAGCATGAGAAGACTTACCACGTTTTTCATTATCTTTGTCACCTGACTTTGCTTCAAAGCGATTTGATTCCCCTTTTTTACCGGGAATTTTACCAGCTTTAAGCTGCGCGCGAACGCTTGGTTTTGCAGGTTCACTGCGACCACGACGACGAGCATAACGATCTTGTGGTGCTTCACCCGCTAATACTAAGTTTATACGGCGCTCATCAAGACTTACAGATGACACCTGAACCGTCACTTTATCGCCTAAACGATACACTGTGTGAGTTTGCTCCCCAATCAAGCAATGCTTAGCGCCATCATAATGGAAGTATTCGTTGCCTAAGTTGGTCACATGGATCATGCCATCTATTTGTAAATCGTCTAAGCGTACAAATAAACCAAAGTTAGTCACCGATGAGATCACCCCACCAAATTCGTCACCAACATGATCTTGCATAAATTCACATTTAAGCCAATCTGCCACTTCGCGAGTCGCATCATCGGCACGGCGTTCAGTGGTTGAACACTGCTCACCTAAAATATCTACTTCGTCATCAGTGTATGCATACTCACCCGAAGTTTGCTGGCCTTGCGCTTTAAGCACCGCTTTAATAGCACGGTGCACGACTAAATCTGGATAACGACGAATTGGCGATGTAAAGTGCGCATAAGCTGGTAAGGCTAACCCAAAATGGCCAATGTTATCAGGCTGATAAACAGCTTGCTTCATTGAACGGAGCAACATAGTTTGAATAAGCTCTGCTTCTGGGCGGTCGCCTAATTTAGCTAACACTTGAGTGATTTCTTTTGGTGTTGGCTCATCAGAAATCGCCGCTTCAATACCAAGCTCTGATAAAAAGTTTCGGAAAAAACCTAACTTTTCAGCATCAGGCTCATCATGCACACGATAAAGCGCACTTGCTTCGTGTTTTTCTAATAAGCGGGCTGCTGATACGTTCGCTAGAATCATACACTCTTCGATAAGTTTGTGTGCATCATTGCGAACCACAGGAACGATTGATTCAATCTTGCGATGCGCATTAAACACAAAGCGCGTTTCTAAGGTTTCAAACTCAATCGCACCACGCTCTTGGCGTGCAGCTTTAAGTGCCATGTACATTTGGTGCAAATCAGTTAAATGTGGCACCATCTGGGCATACTCTTCACGCAGTTTTTCATCACCTTGTAAAATTGCATTTACTTTAGTGTAGGTAAAACGAGCGTGTGAATTCATTACCGCTTCGTAAAATTTATACCCTGATAACTTGCCTGCATCAGACACTGTCATTTCTGCGACCATACATAAACGGTCAACTTCTGGGTTTAATGAACATAGGCCATTCGATAGCACTTTTGGTAGCATCGGAATAACTTGCTCAGGAAAATACACTGAGTTACCGCGCTCAATTGCCTCTTTATTCAGTGGCGTGTTCATACCAACGTAATGCGACACATCGGCAATTGCCACCCATAAGCGCCAACCACCAGAGGGTTTACGCTCGCAATAAACCGCATCGTCAAAGTCACGGGCATCTTCGCCATCAATAGTAACGAGTGGTAAATCACGTAAATCAACTCGACCTTGTTTAGCTTGCTCATCAACAAACTCACCTAAATGAGCAACTTGTTTTTCAACCGCTTCAGGCCATACATGAGGGATATCGTGATTACGCAGCGCGACTTCAATTTCCATACCGGGAGCTAAATGCTCACCAAGTACTTCTGTCACTTTACCCACAGCATTCATATGTCGACTAGGGTTTTGCGTAATTTGCACCTGTACCATTTGATTATGACGTGCGCCATTTTCACTACCCGGCAGTATCATAATGTCTTGCGTAATACGCGGGTCTTCCGCTACCACAACGGCAATTCCGTGCTCAACAAAATAGCGGCCAACAATTGGCGCGCGTTCATTGGTAAGCACTTTAATGATGCGTGCTTCGCATTTGCCACTTGAACCTTTACGGTTACCTTTAGCAAGCACAATGTCACCGTGCAACACCATATTCATTTGATGTTTCGCGATAAACCAATCTTTACTCTCGCCTTCAACTTCTAAAAAGCCGAATCCGTCACGATGACCTATGACTTTACCTTTTACCAAGCCTGATTCATCTATCAATGCATAGCATTTAAATTTATTGAAATACAATTGACCATCGCGCTCCATTGCACGCAAACGACGTTTGAACGCTATTTGACGCTCTGTATCATTCACGTGTAATTCGTCACAAAGTTGTGTGAAATTAGCTGGTTTTGCGCGTGATTCTAAGTGAGCAAGTATGAACTCACGGCTAGGGACTGGGTTTTCGTACTTTTCTTGTTCTCGACTGAGATTTGGATCCTGTTTTGACATTCACTATCTTGTTAGTTGGTTATGTGGTTATTTTAACCCATATCCTAACAATGAGACAGGCAAAAGCTATTAAACTTTTAAGAAATTGATCAAACCAGTTTTCGCACTCAAATTGTTCAATAATTTAATAGCAAAATTAAGGACCTTATAACCACCCTTTTTGTCTTGCTATGCGAGCAGCATCTACTCGGTTTACCGCATTTAGTTTACTCATTGCTTCTGAAAGATAATTTCTAACCGTCCCTTCTGATAAAAACAATGTTTTTGCAATATCTTGAGTTTTTAAGCCATCACCGGCTAATTTTAATGCTTTGCGTTCTTTATTAGTCAATGGATCAGTGTCAGATAATGCAAGTAAAGCAAGTTCGGGATCAATGACTCTTCGGCCTTGATTGACTGATTTTATTGCATTAATTAAATGCTCTGATGGCGCTTCCTTTAAAATAAAGGCGCGAACATCTGCTTTCATAGCACGTTTTATGTAACCTGCCTTTGAAAATGTAGTTATTATCATGGTTTTAATATCAGAATGGCGCTTACTCAGTATTTCTACCAATTCGATGCCTGACATATTGGGCATTTCAATATCTGATAACACCATATCAATCTTATTTTGTTCAATAAATTTAAGTGCAGCTTTGCCATCCTCTGCTTGCCCAACGACATTAATAAATGGATCAAGTCCAACAAGCGCACTAATTGCTTCCCTAACCATTTGCTGATCTTCAACAATGAGTAAATTAATCATGATAAATTCGCTTGAAAATTCATAGTCAGGTTAAACCCTTTTTTATTTTCCACAATAAGCTCTCCGCCAAGTGCTTCAGTACGCTGCTTAATGCCATTAATGCCATTGCCACTTTTAAATGTGGTTACTATACCGTTATCCTTAATTGATATTAGTTCCTTACTAATATCAATTAAAACTTCATTCCCTTTACTATGCCTTAAAATATTAGTGCAAGCCTCAGTAACAATAAGCGATACGGTTTTTTGTGTTGCTGTCGATAAGTTTGTTAATTCATTGTTTACTATTACATTAAAGCCATTTTGTGTTAGCTCTTCTTGCAAAAACTCTAACTGTTTAGTGAGGTTAAACTGTTTCATATTTGTTACTGCTTTACGAATATCACTGAGTAAATCTCGGCTAATGGCCGCCACTTGCTTTATTTCACTCTGTGCTTGCTCAACGTTATCATTAACAATTAACTTTTCGGCTAGTTCTGCTTTTAGAGCAATCGACGATAGACTGTGACCAGCTAAATCATGAAGGTCTCGTGCAATGCGTTCACGTTCAGCAATCATTGCCAACTGTTCTATTTGATGTTGACTTTTTTGTTCACTTAACTGATGTATTCGTTCACGCCTCTCAGCACGTCCCATAAAATAAAGTGCAATGCTGATGATGAGTGCTGGCGCAATAAAATATGGATTATTCAAATCAAATAAATACACCGCGAGAAAAATACTTAAAGCAACAGCAACTAGCCCTAAAACGCCTTTTTTTTGTCTAAAGTTGAACCCAAAAAAATAGCAAGCAAAGCCAAATAAAGTTTGTGTTCCAAGAGTTAAATATGTACCAAAAGTTGCGATAATAACAATTATAGACACTGGAATGAGCGCATCTTCACCTTTTGCGTTAGCAGCTTTAACATAGTAAAAAATAAAAGTTATATATATCATAACTATAATAAAAATATCTAAAGCTGCGAATTGCTCAAAACTTAGAATCAACGGTAAAAAATAAAAACTTGAAAAAACAAGTGGACCCCAGACCCAGTAAGGCTTTTTTTCAATTGCTAAGCTTTGTCTAAAACTATCACTTTTCATTTATGCTCAATCCCATTTTTTGGCTTTTTTAAATCTTATCTAAACTTGGGCAGCATATGGCTGCCCACGATTAGTTACTGCTTATTGTTATTTATCAAAACTTTAGGCCATGTATAGTTTGGTGCAAGGTCAAGTGATGTTTGCCAATCTTGCACTGCTTTTTGCACATCATTTAGTGCTAAATATGTTAACCCACGCCAGACATATGCTTCCGCCTGCCCCCATTTATAACCATCATTATTATCATTTTGATAGTGAATAAGAGACGCATTCAATGAGCTTAGCGCTTGCTGTTTACTTCCACCAAACATGCTAGGTGTGTTTAAAGCAATTATACCTTTAACTAGATGAGCACGAGGATTACTTTTGTCAATTTGCACCGCATTATTTAACGCATTGTTCGATTTTATGCCGTAGTAAAAACCTGTAATAGGTTTAATCGAAATACGATAACCATACACTTGAGCAAGCAATGCGTTTGCCTCACTTTTATCTGCGCCAAGTTTATCGTCTAAAAGCACTGCTTGTGCAATATCAAGTAAGGCAAGCGCTTTTTCAGTTTCACCCATGATATTATGTGCAATAGCAAGGCGATAATTCACAAGCGCTGCATCATACCCTGCTGCATTTTTTGCTATTTCGGTAAGTTCTGACAAGTTATGCTGTTGAGATGCAAGTTCAATACTATCTATAGTACTTTGTTCAGCAAATACGTAATTTGTGTTAAATGTAATTGCCGCAGCGAATAACGAGTAAATATTTTTAGTAATTAGATTCATAGCTATACCCTTTATATTAATGAATGACAAACCGACATGTATCGGTACAGGTATAGTGTTACTTAAAAAAGAATGAGTATTTAACGACATTTGTAAGCAATACATCATGACAATTGTCATAAAAAAGCGATGAAACTTTTAAGAAATTGATTAATTCTGCCAAAAATGAAGCGTTGATATTCTTTGCAACAAACACTCTGTGTTAATATTTTCGGAAAATAACAACAAAATAACCCAACCGTTATGGATATTAACTTAACTCACTATCTTTCAAGCATGGCTTACAATAGCGCCTACATAGCTCTATTCATTGCAATTATAGCCGTTGCAAAACTGTCGTATAACTTAGCAACTCCTTATAACACCACCAGTCAATTAACCGATAATGCAAATAGCGCTCTGGGTCTTTCAATTGGAGGGTATTTGGGAGCAATCACTATTATCTATGGTTTTGTTTTAACAGGCCCAAGTAAAGGCTTAATTACCGATTTAATAAATGTTTCGCTCTACAGTTTACTAGGAATGGTGTTGTTAACATGTTCACGTATTTTAAATGACAAATTATTACTTCGTTTATTTTGCAACCAAGAGCAGCTAATAAACCAACAAAATGAAGCGGTTGGCTTGGTTCAAGCCGCTAATTACATGGCTGCAGCCTTGATCATTGGAGGCGCTTTAACGGGAGAAGGTACTTGGTTATCAGCAATAGTGTTCTACTTGTTAGGTCAACTTATGCTAATTATTTTCGCTAAAGGCTATGATCACCTCACAGCTTTTAACTTGAATGAGCAACTAGAAAAAGGCAATAAAGCTGTTGCGCTGAGTTTTTCGGGCACCATGTTGGCATTGGCTATTATTTTATGTCATGCGCTTATTGGTGGCTTTCACTCTTGGCAGCAAAGTTTAAGTTTATTCTTTATTGACGCATTATTTGGCTTTTTAATTTTACCGGTTGTTCGTTACTTAGTTGATAAAATTATTTTCAGTAAAATTTCGATTGATCAAGCAATGCAGGATAAAAACACAGCAGTCGCTGTAATAGAAAGCAGCATTGCTATCTGTGTTGCCGTTATTATTACTATCGCTATTTAAAGTTGTAATTTTGGAATTAAACGAATGGATTAGCCTATTTGGGGAGTTTACAAAGTAAAGGATTACCGTTACAAAGAGAGTTAATAACAACAATAATAAGGTCAGTAATGCAGGCACACAAACAAAGCCTAATATACTTGCACATTGCAGTACTGCTATTTGGTGGAACGGCATTATTTGCAAAGTTAGTCAGCTTAAGTGCATTAGATATTACCGTTTACCGAACAGCGATTGCAGGCTGTGCATTAGTGATCTTACTCACAATTCAAAAGAAAGCCATCAAGCTCCGCTCTCGTCGTGATTACCTCATCGCCTTATTGCTTGGCGTAACGGTTGGGATTCATTGGCTCACCTACTTTGCTGGTATGCAATTGGCTGGTATCGCTGTAGGTATGATTGCCTTTTTTACCTACCCTGTTATCACAGTGTTTTTAGAACCTTTTTTTCATGGTAACAAACCACAACTGAAAGATATTTTTAGTGCTTTGGTTGTAATGGCTGGCATTTACTTGCTCATTCCTGATGCTAGTTTAGGCAATGATGTAACTATGGGCATTGTCATTGGCATTTTATCGGCGTTCTTTTTTGCTTTTAGGAATATTGTTCACAAGCGTTACTTTAGCCAATATGGCGGCCCTCAAACCATGCTTTATCAAACCTGGATTGCCAGTATCATGCTCTGTGCCTTTGTTGAAGTGCCGCCATTACAAGTTGATACAATTAATTGGCTGCTATTAATTACCGTTGGGGTTATTTTTACAGCAGCGCCCCATTCATTGTTTGCGGCAAGTCTGCAAAACTTATCGGCTTCAACGGCTGGTTTAATATCTTGTTTGCAACCTTTATATGGCACGTTTTTCGCTTTTTTAATTTTGCATGAGCAACCTTCAATTAGCACCCTATTGGGCGGTGCGTTAGTGATAAGCGCCGCTTTTTATGAAACATGGTCAGTGACTCGGAAACATAAGCAATGATAAAAGTATTCGCTCACAGAGGTGCCAGCGGTACCTACCCAGAAAATACCAAGAGCGCCATTCTCGCCGCCGTAGATTTGGCAGTAGATGGTATCGAAATTGATGTACAAAGCTGCCTTGATGACTACATGATTATTCATGACACCTGGCTTGATCGCACAACCTCAGGTCGCGGTAAAGTGAATGCTTGCTCAAAAGAGCAAATTCAACAGTACGATGCGGGTAATGGCGAAGTAGTGCCGACTTTACAGCAAGCTATTGATTGGGTCGATGATAAAACTTTGCTCAATTTAGAGCTAAAGCATACCTTTTCATTAGACAAGTTTGTTGAGCTTATTGAGTCAAATGTCAGTACCGGGAAAATTTCTAGAGATAACCTTTTAGTCTCATCATTTGATCATCACCAACTAATGTGGCTTAAACAAAAACTGCCTTGGGTAAAGATTGGTGCTCTCACCGCCTCTATCCCAATTAATTACAGTGAATTTGCGCAAAAACTGCATGCTTATAGCATTCATGTAGATAAAAACTTTATAAACCATGAGTTTGTTGCGGATGCTAAGCAACGCGGTCTTCAAGTTTATGCCTATACGGTCGATAAGGTAGAAGATATAGAGCTTATGCTAGAGTATGGCGTAGATGGTATTTTCACTAATTTTCCATGTCATACACAAATGACACTACAGTCACTGTAACTCAACAAAACTAAGCTATACTGTTGAATTATGTGAAAATGAACAATACTAAAATACGCCAAAATGAATCAACACAACACCATATTGAGTAGCTATATGCGCATTTATAATTTTATCGAACAAACTTTCTTTTACACCCTAACACGTAAGATTGTCGGTAATTTAGGTTTTGTGTTTGCGTTTCAAGCGATCACGCTTATCTGGCTTTACAGCAGTCTTTCAGAACAACAAACCAGTATGGGTTTATTTTGGCTGATGACTTTTATCATTTTTGCCAGCTTTATTTTTACTGTGTTTTATATGCGCTTTTTAATTGTTCGCCCGGTGCAGGCAATGCGCGATACATTAGAAAAAATTAATCAACATGATGCCGACTTGTCTGCAAAGTTACCCCACTTTACTTACGATGAATTTCGAGATTTAAGTGAACAATACAACACTTTTACTACCCATTTGAGTCAGTTGTTAGCCACTACATATCAAAGTGCCCAAGCGAGTGCTGATAGTAGCTCAAAAATGACCCAGTCAATGCAGCAAACAGCGCAATTGAGCCACCAGCAAATTGAGTTCAGTCAAACAATTACTGACTCAAGCAATCAAATTACCTCGAGCCTTGAAAATATATCAGCAAATACTGACAGCGTGCATCATGTTAACAGTGAGCACCTGAGTTTTGTACAAAACTCAGCTCATGAACTGTCATCCCTCGTTAAAAAAGTAGCAATGATCAGCCAAATACTCGGTAACTTCTCAGCTACCGTATCAGGGTTGAAAGAGAACAGCGAAAACATTCGCGCTATTTTGAAAATGGTCGAAGAGTTTTCAGATCAAACTAATTTACTTGCTCTCAATGCGGCCATTGAAGCAGCCCGTGCTGGTGAAGCTGGCCGTGGTTTTGCCGTGGTTGCCGATGAAGTAAGAACCCTCTCAGTAAAAGTCAATGATGCAACCCGCCAAATTAGCGATTTCATCAATCAAATGAATAGTCTAGTAAGCGAAACCAATAAAGAATCTGAGCAGCTCATTAGCCACTCAAGTGAAGCCGAAACAGCAATTAGCAACACATCAACTGGGTTTAGTAACATGCTCGCTGAATTTGAGCAAAATCAACAGCAACTGCAACAAATTGTTAGTGCGGTGCGTTTATTAGAGCAAACTCAAACCCAAACTCATCAAAGTGTTGAGCAAATTGTGGCGTTAGGTGAGCAAGCTAAACAGCAAATAGATGAATCCCTGGCTGATTGTGAGCAATCTCATCTACTCAGCCAACAAACCCAAGAGCAGCTTAAACGCTTTGTATAGTCTCTTTTAGCTGCTGAATGTAGCTAATCTATGATAAAGTAGCCACTTCTTGGCTACTTTTTTATTGACCGTGACAACACCTGCTACTGATTATGAACAACTCGCACTGCAAATAAAGCAATGGGGTAAAGACCTTGGCTTTGCAGAAGTCGGGATCACTGATATTGATCTTACTAAACACGAGGCACAATTACAGCGCTGGTTAGATTTAGGCTATCACGGTGAGATGGAATATATGGCAGCCCATGGAATGAAGCGAGCGCGCCCCGCTGAGCTGGTACCTGGCACGCAGCGAGTCATCTCAGTAAAAATGAACTACCTACCACCTGATGCAAGTTTTGCTAAAAATCTCAAACAGACCGATAAAGCCTATATTAGTCGCTATGCACTAGGTCGTGATTACCATAAGTTAATTCGCAACCGCCTAAAAAAGTTAGGCCAGCAAATTGAACAACATGTTGGCCAGTTAGGCTTTCGTCCATTTGTTGACTCTGCACCTGTACTTGAGCGACAACTGGCCGAAAAAGCAGGCCTAGGCTGGCGTGGAAAGCACAGCTTATTAATCAACAAAGAAGCGGGTTCATGGTTTTTCTTAGGTGAATTGTTTGTTGATATACCGCTGCCTATTGATCAAGAAAATAGCTTTGAAGGCTGTGGTAAATGTGTAGCCTGTATGACCCTTTGCCCTACCGGTGCCATTGTTGAGCCCTATGTTGTTGATGCGCGTAAATGTATCTCTTACCTTACTATTGAATTGCAAGGTGCAATCCCTGAAGAGTATCGCCCACTTTTAGGTAATCGCGTGTATGGCTGTGATGACTGCCAGTTAGTCTGCCCGTGGAATCGTTACGGACAAATAACCGATGAAGCTGACTTTCATCCCAGACAACAGCTTAAAGACCAAGATTTACTGACGCTCTTTGCATGGGATGAAGCGACGTTTTTAAAAAATACCGAAGGCAGCCCTATCCGCCGTATTGGTCACGAACGTTGGCAACGAAACCTCGCTGTAGGATTAGGTAATGCCGATTACAACGACAACATCATCCAAGCTTTGAGCGATACGCTTGTTAATGCCAGCCCTTTAGTTGCCGAGCATATCGAATGGGCGCTCGAGCAACAGCAAAACAAGCGACAAATTAAGTTACGCAAAACTGCGCGGCTAATTCGTATTGTTGAAAAAGGATTGCCGCGGGATGCCTAAATTAACGTGTTAATAGTTGCGATAAATCATTTTCGATTTCATGAAACGCTGATTTAACTCCTTTGACAGACTCTTCTCTGGCTACCGAGTTTTGAATCGTTTCATCCACCTTTTGATAAATAAATATCTCTTGGTCTTCATCTAAGCCCATTGTGGGTATTCGCTGCTCAAGATCTTCTTGTAGCTGTTTAAATACTGCCTCATTACTAATTCGGTTGTCATCTAACAGCTTGATTAAGCCAGTAAATTTTCTATGTACATTACTCACAGCTTCATTTAGTTGTTGCTGCTGTTTTAATAATTCTTTTTTAGTAATGATCGCTTTTAATTGTTGCTCTGTAACACTCACTAGAAAGCAAATATGGTCGCGAATTCGACCATGTTTATCGGGGTCTTGCTCTGGCATGTTTAAGATAAGCAGACTAATCATGTCGTAATTAACTAAAATGCGGTTCGAAAACTCATGAAGTCGCCCTTTTCTTTTTAACATGTCGAACAATTCAATGACGATCGGTGAGCACACACCCGTTACAGAAAAATGCTCAACATGCGTACCTAATCTAAACTCGACATTACTTTGTAAATCGAATGACTTTAGGCAGTTTAAAAAGGCTTTTCCTAACTCACGTTCACTCTCAATCAAACCTATATGTTCAATATAATTAACTATTTGCCCCATTTCACTGCTATTAGCCATCGCATTAAACGCAGTTGATGTGGCATCTTCTACTTGCTGCTCTAGAGCCTCTTTTTCAATAAGGACTTGATTGAGGTTCAATAATTTTAATTTTAGCTCTTGATGGCTAAATGGCTTCACAATATAGTCTTCAGCACCAGCGGAATAGCCTTCCATTCGCTCTTCTACAGTGCCTCTTGCCGATACGAACATGACAATAATCTTTTCTGTACTTGGATTCTCTTTTAGTTTGCGACAAACCTCATAACCACTCATTTGAGGCATACTTACGTCAAGCAGAATGACTTGTGGAGCAAATTCTTCAACAACGTTTAAACATTCTGGACCGCTATTTACCATCTTCAGCTCAAAATCGAGATCTTCAAAAATCTCTTCAATGATTTCTAAGTTAAATGGTTCATCATCTACGGCTAAAATTCGCTTTAAGGCCATGTTATTTCTTCCGTTTTATGAATTAAGTGTTATTGGTTTAGTGTCATTCGTTAAGTGTTTTGGTAAATCTATCTGCAGGGGCAACCGAACGATAATTGTCGCACCGCCATGTTCATTATTAAGTGCCTTAATTGTGCCCTGATGCAAAGTGACAAATTCGCGACAAATAGCAAGCCCAAGCCCAGTTCCTCCGGCGCCGCTATTAGTTTTACTGCTTTGTTCAAACTTAGCGAATACCTTTTCAAGTTCTTGCTCAGGAATACCTATACCATGGTCAATAACAGCGATTTCGGCCATTTTTTCTTGTGACGACAAACTAATTTCAATCTCACTATTAGGCTCACTAAACTTCAGAGCATTACCTAATAAATTACGCATGATTTGGTTGATCTGCTCTTCATCACAATCAAGGGTAATACCTTGTTCTCCCCCCGATAAACGAATAATAATGTTTCTTTCAAGGGCGGTGCCCGAAACATCATCAATACTGGTTTTTATAATGTTACTGAGGTTGTGCTTTTGCGGATTAAAAGGAAACTTACCGACATCAAGCTTTGACAGATCGAGAAGGTTATTAAGTAAAGATAAAAGCCGCTCTCCGCTTTGCTCTATTCGTAACAAATATTTATTTAATTTATCTTTGCTTAAGTCGTCATTGGCAACTTTTTCTAAGCCAAAACGAGCAAAGCTTAAAATAGAATGCATTGGTGTTCTTAATTCGTGAGACATATTCGCTAGAAACTCAGATTTACTGAGGCTTGCAGCTTCTGCTACATTTTTTGCGTGCTCTAGTTGTGCCGTTCGCGCTTTGACTTCTTCCTCAAGCATATCTTTCGCTTCTAAAAGTAGGTCTTCTTTTTCTTTTAAGTGCGTCACATTTTTAAAGATTACCGCAAGCGCTATTTCACCATGATGGTCTATCTCATTGAACGATCCCACCAAAGGAACTGTGTTACCG
Organism: Pseudoalteromonas sp. PAR1; assembly: GCF_947311895.1. Taxonomy (NCBI): domain Bacteria; kingdom Pseudomonadati; phylum Pseudomonadota; class Gammaproteobacteria; order Alteromonadales; family Pseudoalteromonadaceae; genus Pseudoalteromonas; species Pseudoalteromonas sp. PAR1. The sequence goes on from NZ_CAMZMY010000011.1 coordinate 28,636, forward strand.
TTTTCTTTAAGTAACCTTAAATCACAACTAAACTGACGATTTTTATTTAGCGTCGCTATTTTTTCTTTGATACGTAAAATAGATGTTGCATCAAAAAAATCGAATACTGAACAGTTTTCAAACTCCTTCAAAGGCTTATCGAATAGCTGTTCACATGCATCATTGGTTTCGATTATCTTGCCATGGCGATCAAATAAAATAATGGCATCGGGAGTATGTTTGAAAATAACCCGCAGTAAGCTGTCTTTTTCGATAAGAGCATCAACGGTATTTTGTAATCGCTCAACAAGCTCAGCATTGTGACGCTTTAATAACTCGGTTTGCCAAAGCTTATGCACTGACTGCAATAAGCTATTATCGTCAACAGGCTTGATCAAGACATCCTCAACCCCTTGTCGAATAGCAGCAACCATAGAAACCTGATCCGGTTTTGAGGTATACAATAAACAACGGCTATGCGGTTGTAACGCTTTAAGCTTTATGAATAACTCAAGCCCCGTGCCATCAGCAAACGTAAAATCACTGATTAATAGATCAATATCATGCTCTTTGATAAGTTCTATTGCAGAGGATGAGTTGTCAGCAGTTAACGTCTCGATATGTGCGCCTTTAAGGTTAAGCGCTATTTTTTCTAGACGCTCTGCACAGTGATCAACAAGTAGCACTTTAGGAAGTTGAAGAATATTGTCACTATCGAGCTCAAGCACCTCTTCTAGTAAAGAGCTAATTTCCTTATTGGCAAAAAAAGGATAAATAACGACTGCATTTGGCAGTAATCGATTGACCACGCTGAAGTGCTCAAGCAGGTCGCTTCGCTGTGCTTTTGGAGCAAGCAATAAAAAGCGGTCATGCGAAAACCCGCCCATTAATCTTCGAATAACTGTCGTTGGTACACCATGAGAAGCAGCCACAAGATCAAAGTCTTGTTCTACTACTGAATCATCAACCATAGAAAAGTGTAATAGCTCAACCCTGCAGCCGATCAGCTCCAGCAGCACTTTTACTCGCATCGCTAAAACACTATTGCTATCAACAATTAAGATTCTGCGCACTGTAAACCACACCCACTATAAGAATAATTACCTATATTAGCGTAGTCTAAAAACTCGAAGCATCACAAATGACTTAGCACTTTTTATCTGTTTTACCGCATGTTATGCGTCAATATGCTTACCTAAAATGGTTAAGCTATAAGGTTTTCCATCCATAATAGCCACCTCAGGCAATTCTCCCCACACCAAGTAATCAAAGCGCTTGAACAGTTTTATACTCGGCATGTTATGGCTGAAAATGAAAGCTAACAACACCTTAATTCCAAGCGTTTTTGCATGTTGCTCTGAAAATGTAAGCAATTGTTTTCCTAGCCCTTGTCCTTGTGCTCGCTGGGTAATATAAATACTGATTTCAACAGTACCATCATAAGCGGGACGGCCATAAAAAGATTTATAGCTCATCCACGCAACCACCTTTCCTGCCTGTTCACATACAAAAATAGGTCGTTTTTCTGAGTGGCTATCGAACCATACTTGCCTGTCCGCAACCGTCACCTCTTCGGTATCTGCGGTTACCATACGTCCAGGAATTGTCTCGTTGTAAATCGCGACAATATCAGTTAAATCGTTTTGAGTTGCTGTACGAATCGTCATAAATAGCTGAAATTAAATGATCACTTTTTCGCATATTAGCGTATATTCATCACAAATAACTAGCGGGAAATTAGTATGTATAAATATGCTTTGTTACTTGCAGCAGGTCTAATTACAACAAACCTTGCAGCACAAACCACAGAAGCGACGCCAACAGCAAAATCAACTAGCCAATGCGACGATTTCACCAACGTTACATTACGAAAATTGCGCTCAAAAGAATCAATTAACTTTTGTGAATTTAAAGACAAGCCGCTATTGATCGTCAATACCGCAAGTAATTGTGGTTTTACCGGTCAGTTTGAAGGCTTAGAAGCCATCCATAAGGAATACAAAGACCGCGGGTTAGTTGTATTAGGATTTCCTTCTGATGACTTCTTTCAAGAAGAAGACGATGAAAAAGACACAGCAAAAGTTTGTTTTATTAACTATGGGGTGACTTTTAATATGATGGCTACCAGTGCTGTTCGCGGTAGTGATGCAAACCCTATATTTAAACATTTAAACGAAGTAACCAGCTCACCTAACTGGAACTTTTACAAATACTTAGTGTCTGCAGACCGTAAGACAGTGCAGCGCTTCAACAGTAAAACCAAGCCAGAATCTAAAGAGTTACGTGATGCGATTGAAGCAGAACTAGCTGCAAAATAAATTTAATTTTTCGTTCAGTAAATATTGAACTAGACTAGTAATTTAATACTAAAACACATAGTAGGGAGATGTTATGGCAGTAGCCAGTGCAAGACACATTCTCGTAGACAGTGAAGCTCACTGTTTAGATTTAAAACAGCAAATTGAACAGGGCGCTGATTTTGCAGAACTTGCGCGCGCTCACTCTAATTGCCCATCGGGGCAAGATGGTGGCGCACTGGGTGAGTTTGGTCCAGGCATGATGGTACCTGAGTTTGATAAAGTGGTTTTTTCAGCTCCCATTAACCAAGTACAAGGTCCGGTCCAAACACAGTTCGGTTACCACCTGCTTGAAGTAACAAGCCGTACTGACTGATTTCATACGAATATTTGAAAGCCGCCTAACCAGCGGCTTTTTTTTGCGAAGGATCTCAAAATGCAACTTTTAGGCTCGACCACCTCACCTTTTGTGCGCCGTATTCGTATTTGGGCTGCACTCAATAAGCAAGCTCTTGAATTTATAAACCTAGATATTTTCTCTGAGCAAGACCGTAAAACCATGATTGCTCATAATCCGGCTAGAAAAATTCCTGTGTTAATTGATAAAGGCTTTCATGTTTTTGACTCAAACTCAATAATTCGCTACTTGCTAGAAAATACAGATCAAACATTACTCAGTTGGCAACAAGAAAATTATTTAACCATTATTAATGCTTGCAATGATTCACTCGTAGAAATGTTACTTTGCCAGCGCTCTGGATTTAATACCCACGACGATAAATTGTTTTTTAATTTACAAAACGAACGAATTGCTGAAACATTAGCCTATTTAAATGATCATTTATCTGAGCCAGTATTTAAAAGCTGTGAATACCTCAACATCAGTTTATACTGCTTGCTAGATTGGATCCGCTTTCGTGAATTAACTGATTTTAGTCAACTAACACGCTTAGTAGAGTTTTATCATAAATTTGCAGATAACGCGGCGGTACAACAAACAGATCCACGAAAATAAAGATAAGGGTTACGCAAATGAGCGATATCGAAATTGAATCAGAATTAGTTAGCTTTGTTGAAAAAGTTCGCTTGAACGAATCTATGTGGGCACTGGGTGCCGAAGATGGTGGTTTTGTTGTCTGTGAATCAAACCAATTTAGCGACACTGATGTGCTATTACTTTGGGGCACTGAAGACGCAGCAAAAGCACAATGTAAAGACGAGTGGCAAGACTATACGCCAGTCGAAATTGGCCTAGATGAATTTTTGGACGAATGGGTTGAAGACCTAAACGAAGATGATGCGCTAGTTGGTTTAAACTGGAACGATGATCAAGTATGCGTTGAAATCGAACCTGTTGGTCTAGCTAAAGCACTTTGCGATTAACTCCAATCCTTGAGCTTACAACGACACGGCCGTATTTATGGCTGTGTCGTTAAGCTGGCAACTTGATACTTATCAGGTATACTCTTCTGGACACATCTTTATTATCAAGGTTTTAGGTTGAAGTCCCATCTTGGTCGTAGGCCCTTTTCGGCCATGGAATTACATACCCTGTATAATGGTTACATCTATGGTGATCAGCGTTTAGTTCGTGAACAAGCTAAGCATTGGCATTTTTGGCTACCTTTATTTGCTTATTACACCGGTGCCTACAGTGATGAAATTGGCCATTTAACCCTTGATAATATAGTGACCCTTGATGGCATTCGCTGCTTTGACTTTCATACTCATGGCAAGATCAAGCCCCGCTATGTGCCTATTCATAATGCATTACTCGATGCAGGACTTGATCAGTACTTAGACTTTTTAAACGAGCAAAACCAGCAACGACTAATGTTTGATTTACCCGCTAAGTCAGGTCGCTATAGCGAAAAAGTACGTATTTGGTTTTCTGGCGAAGGTGAGCGAGCTGGTTATTTACAAAAATGCGCGATTCCAAATGTTGATCAACAAGGTATGAAAACCGCAATTAGCAGCTTACGGCTTAACTTCGAACAACAAGTGCGAATTCATGCCCTGCAAGCAAACAGCAAAGATGCTTTTAACTACTTACTTGGTTTTAAAGATTTCAACGAGCAACGCTTTACTGATATGCCGTTATTAAATGCCGTGCTACAAAACGTCCGACAAATAAACCCGCAACTGCATTGGCAACGTTTCATCGACCGTCATAATTAACTGACAAACTTTGTTACTAACTATTTATTACTGTTCAAATTAAAACCTGATAGCATGGTGATTCGCTCCTCATAGCAGGTGCCTTTCTAACAACAAAAAATCAGGGATATTTATGTTCTTAAAAAGCCTATTAACGGTAAGTGTTGCACTTGCTGTTAGCTCTGCCCATGCCAATGAATATGTTATCGAAAAGCTTGCCAAGCCTAGCTCACAACAAGTAGCACTAACGCTTGATCCTGCAAAAGACAATTTTTCTGGTCATACCGAAATTGCTTTAGAAGTTCTAAAAGCAACGAATTACATCGAATTAAACGGTATTGATTATGCCGTTAGTATGGCGAAAATTTTAGGTGCAGAAAACTGCGACCTAAGCGCTGAAATGCTAAAAACAGGCAAAGTTAAATTCGCGTGTGAAGAAAAAATTCAGCCTGGTAAATACACTTTAAAAGTTGATTATACCGCACCTTATAACCGTCAAAGTGTTGGTTTATATAAAACCTTAGACCAAGGTACGCCTTACCTTTTCACCCAATTTGAAATGAGTGATGCTCGTCGTGCATTCCCCGTTTTTGACGAGCCTAGTTATAAAATACCTTTTCAGCTAACAATCACAGCGCCAACATCACAAAAAGTGTATGCCAACACACCGGTATTAAAAACCAAAGTTGATGGCGATATGACAACACACTTTTTTGATAAAACGCCGCCTATTCCTTCTTATTTAGTCGCCATGGCTGTAGGCCCGTTTGAAGAGCTTGAAATTAAAGGCATGCCGATCCCTGGCCGCGTATTGACTCCACAAGGTAAAATTCACCTTGCTGATTACGCAAAAGAAAATATGCCTCGCGTGTTAAAAGCACTGGAAGATTATTTTGGCATTCCTTACGTTTACAAAAAACTAGACTCAGTGGCAGTACCAGAGTTCCCATTTGGCGCGATGGAAAATGCAGGCTTAGTGACTTACCGTGAAGACATTTTACTGGTAGACCTAGCGACAGCAACGCGCAGCAAAAAAGAGCGTAATGTATCAATTATTGCCCATGAGTTAGCCCACCAATGGTACGGTAACCTAGTGACCATGAAATGGTGGAATGACTTATGGTTAAACGAAGCGTTCGCAAGCTGGATGGCAGCGAAAATCACAGCACAAATTAACCCTGAGTTTGAGTCGCACTTAGATTTACCACAAAATTATGTAATGGCCTTAGATGCACGTTTAAGTACCAAGCCTATTCGTAAACCAATCAAAACTGAAGCTGACATTATGGATGGCCTTGGCCTTGCCTACAGCAAAGGTAGTGCAGTTTTATCTATGGTTGAAAACTGGATTGGCGAAGATGCATTCCAGCAAGGTATTCGTGCTTACTTGAAGAAATTCTCGTATAAGAATGCAGAAGCCGCGGATCTATGGCAAGCACTAGGCGAAGCGTCTAATAAAGATGTAGCCAGTGTTCTAAAATCGTTTATCGAACAATCATCTTTCCCACTTATCAAAGTAACGCAAGATGGTAAAAAAATTAATATCAGCCAAAGCCGTTTTGTAAATGCTGGCGTTGATGCACCTGCACAACTTTGGAATGTTCCGGTTGCGATTAAGTATGGTGCGGGCGACAAAGTTAAAACCGCAAGTGTACTGCTTAACAAAGAAACACAGCAACTGACTCTCGACTTTGAACCTGAGTGGATCTACCCAGATCAAGGTGCAATGGGCTATTACCGCTGGGTATTAGATGACGCACAGTTCAATGCCCTACTCGATAACGCTGCTGACAAACTAACGGTTCGTGAACGCTTAGCGCTGCTTTCTGCTGTTGATTCATTACTTGATGCAGGTGTTATTTCTGCCGCTCACTTAATGCAAACTTTAGAAGCCTTCGTAAGTGATGCGCACCCATTAGTCGCAAATACAGCATTAGGTTACCTTGCTTCTCAAAAACGTGTATTCGAAGACGACAGCAACCGTGAGCTATGGCCTAAGTTTATCCGTAACAGCATTTCACCTGCTGCCAAGCAGTATGGTTTAACAGCAAAAGCAGATGAAGACGCGGCAGTATCACAATTACGTGCGCAAGTGATTACGCGTTTAGGTTTTGATGGTGAAGATCAAAAAGTAATTGATACCGCAAAAGCGCAAGCAGCACTTTACTTAAATAATCCTGAAAATGTAGACCCATACTTAGCATCAACTTACTTAAATCTTGCTGCTTACCATGGTGATGCGAAGTTACTTGAAAAGTACAAGCAAACCTTTAAAACCACAAAAGATCCACAAGTACGTACTAAGATGCTGGCAGCAATGGGTTACTTTGGTAAACCAGAGTTACAAAAAGCAGTACTTGAATACAGCTTAACTGATGACGTAACAGCCTCAGATATGCGCACGGTGTTAGGTGGTTTAGGCTATGGTAAAGAACGTGAAGCACTGTTTATTGAATGGATTTACAACAATTACGATGCGATCACTAAGAACTTACCACCGTTCTTTGTACCAAACTTGCCGTTCTTCACTACCGCAAGCTGTGATGCACAAAGCCTAGAGAAAACCAAAACCTTCTTCAATGATAAAATCACTGAAGTACCAGGGTATGCACGCTCTCTTAGTAAGCTTGAAGAAAGCGTTAATGATTGTATTGCACTGAAAAAACGTGAGTTAAGTTCAGTAAATAGCTTCCTTAAACGCTAACCCTACTAGATGCAAAAAGGGCCACAATGTGGCCCTTTTTATTGCGCCAAAATAGCGCTTAATTTATTTATAAATTGCTCAGCCGCTTCAGAGGAAGTGACTTTAAATGCGATACCATAATGAATGGGATGCGCACTTTTATAAATTCGCGTTGGAAAGCGTGTCATTTCACTGCTGTGAAAATAGTCTTTAACACGCGTAATACCTTCGATTGCATCAAAGTCAGCACTAAATACTTCAAAAATTGGTCTAATAACGATTTTAGCTTGGCCACCTTGCTCATGAACATAAAAAGCTTCTTTTGAGTTTGCAGGCATAAATTCGTTAATATTCTTAATTTTAAAATTACTGCGACAGCCCGCTTTAACCAGCTGTACACTAAGTTGTTCGGCAGAAAAAGACAAATGCGTCCCTTATCAATAGCGTTAATTATTAGTCACAGTACAGCAATCAGTGTAAAACCGTTACTCATTTATTACACACAAATGCCAGTTTGTTATGTTTATAATTTAAACGCGAAATTGATCCTTCACAAAAACGCCTTAAATCAAGCCATTGTGATACCACTTCAGGCTCTGTTAGGCTGCGCTTGTAAATTCGGTTATTAACCGCATATGCCAAAGTGTTTTGATCAATTAAAGCAAAATCTTGCACTGAGTCAGGTAACCTAAATAAGTCACTGACCTCTTCAGTTTGCGGCGCAAAGCGTGCAACCCAATGTTGATTATCTTTGTTATAACTAAATAAATAACTGTTTGTGTGTTTATCAAAAACTAACGTACGGCCAATATCAGCTGCAATTACTCGCGGTTTAGCGGCTGCAATACTCGTGTACTGCAAGGTATGTGGTTCACCTAAAATAAACATAATTAGGTCGTTTTCAGCGCCCCATGCATGGTAGCCAACAGGTTCAATCCATTCAAAAATACGGCTTGCAGTTTGCTCATTAGCAAGCGGATATTGCCATAACTTTTGTTTGCCATCTTCTTCGACAACGATTGCTGAGAGAGCCTGCTGATTTGGCATTAGAGTTGGTGAATATTCACTAACAGCCGTATTGGTTATATTCAAGCTAGTTTTTGTTGCAAAGTTATAAAACACAATATCTGTTTGTGACTGTCCAGTTTCAGCAATAACCTCATGGGTGTAATACAGCCCTGAATCAACTAAAAATGGCTGATTGTTGTAACTTTTATTATCGGTTATCCGCGAGACTTTCATACCGTAAGGAGTGTCAAAATCAGCAAGTAGTATTTCGCTTTTTGGCATCGCAGCATTTACGTGACTAGTAAAAAATGTCCCTGCGGCGACGAAAAGTAAAGACGAAATCAATTTCATAGGGTTCTCTCTTTTAATTTTTATATGCCATGATAGCGCTAATTAATCTGACAGTCACTTGACCTTACCATGCTCGACCTTTATAACTAGGGAGTGTTCGTTTTTTATCAGTTTCGACTGATTGATTTTATGCACGCTACACCAATCGTGTTAAGTTACTGACCATTCTGCGCGCTAGAATGTTTCAATATTTAAGTCGATTGGTATCAACAAATAACGAGAATAATTATGTCAGCTAAACACCCTATCATCGCAATTACAGGCTCATCTGGTGCTGGCACCACCACCACAACCAATGCCATTAAGCATATTTTTAGAAGCTTAGATATTGATGCAGCCTTTATTGAAGGAGATAGCTTTCATCGTTATACACGTCCAGAAATGGATAAAAAGGTCCGTGAAGCACAACAAGAAGGCAAGCATATTAGCTATTTTGGCCGAGAAGCTAACGATTTTGGTGCCCTTGAGGAGCTTTTTTATCATTATGGTGAAACCGGCCAAGGAAAAATAAGGCGCTACCTACATACCTTTGATGAAGCAGTTCCTTATAATCAATTGCCGGGGACTTTTACGCCTTGGCAAGACTTAGCACCCAATACCGATATGTTGTTTTATGAAGGTCTGCATGGCGGTGCTGTTGATGAAAATCATGATGTTGCCAAACATGTTGACCTGTTAATTGGCATGGTGCCAATTATCAACCTTGAGTGGATCCAAAAATTGATCCGCGATACCTCTGAACGAGGTCATTCGCGCGAAGCTGTCATGGGCTCAATTGTGCGCAGTATGGATGATTACATTAACCATATTACCCCTCAGTTTTCACGAACACATATAAACTTCCAACGGGTGCCAACGGTTGATACCTCCAACCCGTTCAGTGCAAAAGATATTCCTTCTCTTGATGAAAGTTTTGTTGTGATCCGTTTTCGAGGCATAGAGGACGTAGATTTCCCCTATTATTTGCGCATGATTGAAGGCAGTTTTATGTCACGCATAAACACGCTTGTTGTGCCGGGCGGTAAAATGGGCCTTGCAATGGAATTGGTCTTAACACCGTTGATCAAAGATATTATTTTGAAAAAGCGCGCACTTGAAAATTTAGCCCCAGTTGACTTGCCGATTTAACTCACTCGGGTACACTGCTGGCTCAACCGAAATAATGGAGTCGCCAGCTTGAAAAAAACATTACGTGTTATTGTCGGTTCAAAGAACCCTGTAAAAATTAACGCGGCTAAACATGTCTTTAGTCTTTATTTCCCAGATTATACCATTGAATGCAAAGGTGAGCATGCACCATCGGGTGTGCCAGATCAGCCACTAGGTGAAGATGAAACCCGTATCGGCGCTGAAAACCGTGTTAAGTATTGCCAAAACCACTTTGATGCCGACTTTTATGCCGCAATGGAGGGAGGCGCAGAACAATTTAGATATGGCGCAGCAACCTTTGCCTTTGTGGTGATTGCAAACAAGCAGCAATTTAGCGTTGGCCGCAGTAGCAACCTACCTTTACCTCAACCTTTTTATGATGCCTTACTGGCCGGTAAAGAGCTGGGAGATGTAATGGATGATGCATTCAATACTGTTAATATCAAGCAGCAAGGTGGCGCTATTGGTTTATTGACCAATCACTTAGCGACACGCGAAAGTACTTATGTACAAGCGCTAACGCTTGCAATGGCACCATTTTTACACCCTACCCTGTTTAATCAGTAATTAGGATAACCATGAAGTATAGCCACGTATTATTCGATGCCGATGAAACACTATTTAGTTTTAATGCATTTGAAGGCCTCAGGGTAATGTTCGCCAATTATGGCGTAGAATTTACTGAGTCTGATTATCATCATTACCAAGCAACTAATAAACCGCTTTGGGTTGCTTATCAAAAGCACGAAATTACTGCCTGTGAGCTACAGATCACCCGCTTTACAGAGTGGGCTAATAAACTAGATGTGCCAGCAAAAACCTTAAATGATGGCTTTTTAGACGCTATGGCCTCTATTTGTGTGCCACTACCTGGTGCGGTTGAACTACTAACCAAATTAAAGCCACACGCCAAGTTAGGCATTATTACCAATGGCTTTGCTAAACTACAGCAAAAGCGTTTAGAGCATACAGGTTTACAGGAGATGTTCGATTGGCTGGTTATTTCAGAGTTAGTCGGTAAAGCCAAACCTGCTCCAGAAATTTTTCAACATACTTTCCAATTAATGGGTAATCCACCAAAAGAGCAGATTTTAATGGTGGGTGATACCGCTGCTAGCGATATTTTAGGCGGTCATAATGTTGGTATCGACACTTGCTGGTTGCAACATCCTGGGGTTGAGTTACCAGAAGATATTAAACCAACTTATCAAATCAATCAGTTGGTCGAGCTTGAAGCGATTCTAGGCTTATAAGCTAAACAAAAAAAATGACGCTTAAAGCGTCATTTTTTATAACTGTAATATGCTTGCGATTAAGCTGTCGCTACTTCTAAGCCTGGTGCTGGCATAGTCACTGGGGTATCGAATGTTGCCCATTCCCATGCTGACTCAGTCGCCATAATTTTACGAAGTAGTTTATTGTTTAAATCATGGCCTGATTTATAAGCCGTGATTTTGCCTAGAATGTTGTGGCCAGTCATAAACATGTCGCCCACACAGTCTAAGATTTTGTGTTTAACAAACTCATCGCTATAACGTAAGCCGTTTGGATTTAGTACTTTAAACTCATCCAATACAACTGCGTTATCCATGCTACCACCTAATGCTAGGTTGTTAGCGTGCATATACTCGATATCTTTCATAAAGCCGAAAGTACGTGCGCGGCTGATTTCTTCTGTGAAGCTTTGCGTCGTAATATCTAAACCGATACGTTGGCGGCTTTCATTGATTGCAGGGTGATCAAACGCAATTTCAAAATCGATGTGGAAACCATCGTATGGTTCGATCTCAGCCCATTTATCGCCTTCTTCAATACGTACTTTTTCTTTAATACGAATAAAGCGCTTAGCTGCATTTACTTCTTTAATGCCGCCTTTTTGTAACAAGTAGATGAATGGTAATGCACTACCATCCATAATAGGTACTTCTGAGCTGTCTAATTCAACAATTAGATTATCAATACCCATTGCCGCTACCGCCGCAATAAGGTGCTCAGTCGTTGATAAGCGAACGCCATCTTTGTTTGTTAAACAGGTACACAATTGCGTATCACCAACGGCTTCAGGTGTTGTTTCAAAATCAACAACCGGATCAAGGTCTACGCGACGAAATACAATCCCAGTATTTGCGCTCGCAGGTCGGAGAGTAATAGTGACCTTCTCACCTTTATGAAGTCCAATTCCTATGGCTTTGACTACTTCTGCAATCGTACGCTGTTTAATCATAGGTTCGCTCACTTATAGTTACAGTTAGACGGCAAATTGTATCATAAATACATTCAGCTGCCAATTTGTTTATTTATCGAACAAAATTACCAACAAAATCTGTCTTAGTCAGCTTGCTTTCTTAGGAAAGCAGGAATGTCGAAATAATCGCCACCTTCTGATTTATCAGACTTTTTGCTGCTCTCAGTGCTGCTAGATACTGAGCTGCTCGCTGTACTTTGTTGTACTGGCTCTTGCTTTTCAGGTGCAGCAGACATGCTTACATCATCGCTGCTGCCTTGACTTGCAAAGCTTGGTACATACATGCTGCTAGTCGTTTGGTTCATTGAGCTATGTACATCAGAGCCTGATGCTTTCTTAAAGCCATTATCAACAATTCCAAACTGTGGACGACGATCGCCGCCTAAACCTGTTGCAACAACTGTTACGCGTAGTTCATCACTCATTTCAGGGTCAATTACCGCACCAACAACCACTGTTGCGTTTTCTGATGCAAGTGCCTTAACGTGATTACCTACAATTTCAAATTCTTCAATCGCAATATCCATACCTGCTGTGATATTAACCAGGATACCTTTAGCACCGGTTAAATCGACATCTTCAAGTAATGGGCTTGAAATAGCTGCTTCTGCCGCTTCTTGTGCACGGTCAGGACCAGACGCTGATGCAGTGCCCATCATTGCAGTGCCCATCGCTGACATAACTGTACGTACGTCGGCGAAATCCACGTTGATCAGACCTGAACGTGTGATTAGCTCTGCAATACCTTGTACCGCACCAAATAAAACGTCGTTTGCTTTTGCGAAGGCATCTAATAGTGTAGTGCCTTTACCTAAAACTTTAAGCAATTTATTGTTCGGAATTGTAATAAGCGAGTCTACAATTTCTGACAACTCATTAATGCCTTGTTCAGCTGCTGCCGCGCGTTTCTTACCTTCAAAGTCAAACGGACGAGTTACTACAGCAACCGTTAAAATACCTAACTCTTTAGCAATTTTAGCAACCACTGGTGCAGCACCGGTACCTGTACCACCGCCCATACCGGCTGCGATAAATACCATGTCAGCACCTTCAAGGCTGGCACGGATTGTCTCAGCGTCTTCTTCTGCTGAGTTTCGACCTACTTCAGGGTTCGCCCCCGCACCTAAACCTGAGGTGATTTGTGTGCCTAGCTGTACAGTTACATCAGCCGACGAATTACGTAATGCTTGTGCATCCGTATTCGCAGCAATAAAACGTACGCCTTCAATTTGTTGTTTTACCATGTGCTCAACAGCGTTACCGCCGCCACCGCCCACGCCAATTACTTTAATGACAGCTTCTTCGCTGTGCTGTTCCATCATATCAAACATGTTTACTCTCCGACTTGAGTCTTAAAACTCACCTTGGAACCATTTAGTAATACGGTTCCACCAATTATTATCACCTTCCGCTTTCGACTTTTGTGCATTCATCGATTGCATTGTACGGCCGTATTGTAACAAACCAACCGCGGTCGCGTACGAAGGATCATCTACATAATCTGTCAAACCAACAATCCCGATTGGTTTGCCAATTCTGACCGGCATTTGGAAAATGTCTTCTGCCACTTCCATTGCGCCAGTCATTTTTGCTGTTCCGCCTGTAATGACGAGACCTGCAGCAATCTGGTCTTCTAAACCTGAGCGGCGTATTTCTTCCATCGCCAACTCAAATAATTCTCTAAAGCGAGGTTCAACAACCTCCGATAAAGTATGACGCGACATGATTCGCGCTGGACGTCCACCTACACTTGGTACTTCAATAGTGTCTTCATTGCTTGCCATTTGGCTGCTTGCACATGCGTATTGTACTTTGAGTGACTCTGCATGTGATATAGGTGTTCTAAATATTTTTGCAATATCACCAGTCACTTGGTTACCAGCAACCGGAATAACAGCCGAATGACGCAGCGCACCATTGATATAAATAGTGATGTCCATTGTACCACCGCCAATATCTAATACAGCGACACCTAACTCTTTTTCATCATCCGTTAGTACTGAGTAACATGATGCCAGAGCCGTAAAGATCAACTGATCGACTTCAAGGCCACAACGTTCAACACACTTTTCAATATTCTTTGCCATATCGTTCGAGCAAGTAATAATGTGTGCACGGGCTTCCATACGTACACCGCTCATACCTAATGGGTTTTTAATCCCCTCTTGCATGTCGATGCTGTATTCTTGTGGCAGAGCATGTAACATTTTGCGTTCAGCCGAAATAGGCACTGAACGCGCGATATGAATTACATTCTCGATGTCTTCATCAGTCACTTCAGTGTTATTGATTGCAACCACACCGCTTTCATTCTGACATTGAATATGTTTACCAGATATACCTAAGTAAACAGAGCTGATACGGCAATCAGCCATCAACTCCGCTTCGTCAATAGCACGACGAATCGATTCAGAAACAAGGTTAAGGTCGTTAACGCCGCCTTTATCCATACCATGCGATACTTGGCTGCCAACACCCACAATACTGAGTTTATTATCTGCGGTGATCTCACCAACGGTGGCTACTACTTTTGATGTGCCAACGTCTAATCCAATCACTAGGTTTCTTTCTGCTGACTTAGTCATGCCTTACTCTTATTTTCTAATTGCTCTTCTTGAAGTGGCTTCCAGCTCACTGCAAGACCGGTATCGTACCGTAAATCAACAACATCAATTTGTGCATCTGCACGTTGTTCCATGCGCGGATACACATCAATAAAACGCTGTACACGCTTTGCTTTTTCTTTACGACCTAAATTCAGGCGAATGCCGTTATCAAGCCATAACTGCCATGAAAAGCGCTCTGAAAGCGCTAAACTTGTCAGCTCTAAATTATTGACCTTAAGCATTTCTTGAAATTGACGAAATGCTGTCCAGGCTTCAATTTCACTTCCCTCTGGGCCATAAAGCTGAGGAAGTGTATCAGGTAGCTTATCGCTAGTTGCTTCAAATACCTCACCTGATTGATTTAAAAGCGCTCCACTGTTCCAGTGCGCAACTGCTTGATGCTCTACTACGTAAACTTGCAGAGTATCTGGCCATTGCTTTCTTACTGAAGCTGTCGCAACCCAAGGTAAGCTTTGTACCAAGCGTTGCACATGTTTCACGTCTAATTCAAAAAAACTCGATAAATCCGCTTTTTTTATTGCGCCAATAATCGCTTTTTCATCTGTATATTTGGGTTGTCCTAATACCGATAAATGCTTTATTTGCGCATCTTTATTTTCAACTAACCAGTCAGACACACCTGTCGTGATTTTTACTAGACCAAAAACCACGACTAAAAAAAAGCTCACACCAAATATCAACGACCAATTAAGTTGTTGTTTTAACTGCTTTGCTTTTTCTAAAACCGGATGCATATTAAAGCGTTTGCTCCAAAATGCGAACCACTAATTGTTCAAAGCTAGCACCGTTTGCTTTTGCAGCCATAGGTACTAACGACTTTTCTGTCATTCCTGGCACAGTATTAACCTCTAATAAATAGAAGTTACCTTGCTGATCACGCATTGCATCAACACGGCCCCAACCACTTGCACCGACTAAATCAAATGCTTTTAATGCCATATCTTGCAATAACTCAGTCTCTTGTACTGATAAATCAGCTGGGCAATGATACTGAGTTGTGTTCGATTGATACTTAGCTTGGTAGTCATAAAAACCATTTGGCGTGGTCATCTCAATAACAGGCTGAACATCTTGACCAAGTACCGCTACAGTAAATTCACGCCCAGTGATCCACTGCTCTACCAACACTTGACTATCAAACTTAAATGCAGCGTTTAAAGCGGCATCTAGCTGTTCTGCGCTGCTTGCTTCTGCCATACCAATGCTTGAGCCTTCATGTGACGGTTTTACCATCACTTTGCCAAATTCATTAATAATTGCTTGGCTATCAAATTCATTACGGCTATCAACAACAGTATATGGTGCAGTGCTCAGGCCCATTGCTTTAAACAAGTGCTTACAGCGAACTTTGTCCATCGCAAGCGCAGAACCAAGTACGTCACTACCGGTATACGGAATACCCATAAATTCAAGAGCGCCCTGAATGGTGCCATCTTCACCACCACGACCATGAAGCGCAATAAATACGCGCTCTATATTTAAATCCTTTAATTGCCATAATGAGTTATCTTTTGGATCAAAAGCAATGGCGTCAACGCCAACGCTTTGCAAAGCGTTCAATACGGCTTGGCCTGATTTTAGCGAGACATCTCGTTCGGCAGATGTGCCACCAAAAAGTACCGCTACTTTGCCAAATTTGTCGCTTAACTGGCTCATATATTTACCTGCTTTAGTTGTTCAACTGACAAGTTGGTTGCTGCTAACTTTTTCACTAACTGGCCTATGTTACCAGCGCCTTGTGTTAAAACTAAATCATTATCTTGCAGGGTATCTGCAAGAACACCCGCAAGCTCAGAGCTGCTAGCGATGTGTAATGGTTCTTTACCTCGTTGGCGTAAACTACGGCATAAACTCTTACTATCAGCTCCCACAATAGGCTCTTCACCTGCTGAATACACATCTAACAGTAATAACTGATCAACGTCAGCCAGTACTTTGACAAACTCCTCGTATAAATCACGAGTACGGCTATAACGGTGAGGCTGATAAACCATCACTAATCGTTTATCTGGCCAGCCCTCACGAACCGCTGCAATCGTTGCTGCTACTTCTGATGGATGGTGTCCATAGTCATCAACTAGCATCACGCTACCACGCTCATTTTCAAAGGTACCGTAATGCTGAAAACGACGGCCTACCCCTTCAAACTTTGTTAACGCTTCTAAAATCGCGTGGTTAGCAATGTTTTGATCTTTTGCCACTGCAATCGCCGCTGTCGCGTTAAGTGCATTGTGCTTGCCAGGCATATTAAGCGTTACAGCTAAGCTTTCGCCTTGCTTATTTACTACGTTAAATGAACAAGTATTCGCAGTTTGACTAAAATCAAGCATGCGATAATCAGCTTCAGCCGATTCACCATAAGTAATAACAGGGCGTCCAAAACGCGGAATAAGCTCTGCCGCAACTTCAGAGTCAATACACACGACAGCTAAACCATAAAACGGTAAGTTATGAATGAAATCAACATAGGTGTCTTTCATTTTTTCTAAGCTGCCGCCGTAAGTATCCATGTGATCTTCTTCAATGTTTGTGATCACCGAAACCATAGGCTGTAAGTGTAAGAATGACGCATCACTCTCATCGGCTTCAGCAATTAAGAAGTCGCTTTTACCGACCTTGGCATTACTACCAGCACTGTTTAACAAGCCACCAATAATAAAGGTTGGATCAAGACCGGCTTGTGCATAAATGCTGGCAATTAAACTGGTTGTTGTGGTTTTACCATGGGTGCCGGCCACTGCGATACCGTGGCGAAAACGCATTAATTCAGCAAGCATTTCTGCGCGGCGAACAATAGGAATTCGCGCCGCTTTAGCTGCTTTAATCTCAGGGTTTTGCTCATTAATAGCACTTGATACCACCACAACACTGGCATCTTTTACGTTGTTTTCGTCATGACCAATAAATACTTCTGCACCCACTTGAATTAAGCGTTCAGTCATCGCACTGTGCGCAATGTCAGAACCTGTGATGCGGTAGCCTTCAAAAGCAAGTACTTCGGCAATTCCACCCATGCCTGCACCACCAATACCAACAAAGTGGATGGTGTCGATACGACGCATCGCAGGACGAGTGTTGTTTTCTTTCTTCGTGCTTTCTTTCACTACTAATCTCTTCTATCTGCTAGTTGCTCACAGCGTTTGGCAACATTGGCTGTGGCATCTAAAATAGCAAGCTGTTTTGCTTTACTTGCCATTGTTGAAATTTTCTCTGGTGCGTTTACATACGGTGTTAATAATTCAACGACCGCTGTTTTATTAAACTCGCTTTGCTGCATAATCAGCGCGGCTTGCTCAGTCACTAAATACTTTGCATTGGCCGTTTGGTGGTCATCCACTGCATGTGGAAAAGGCACAAATAACGCCATTCGACCCGCTGCGGCAATCTCACTAACAGTTAGCGCACCAGCGCGGCAAATTACCAAATCGGCCCACTGATATGCACTATCCATATCATCAATGAATTCAGCAACTTTGCTATTTTCAGCTAGTCCTAACTGTTGATAGCTGGCAGTCACATTCGGTTCATTATTTTTACCCGTTTGGTGCCATATATTAAGCGTTGTTAGCGCTGAAAGTTCACTGAATACAGCAGGTAAAGTCTCATTGAGCACCTGCGCGCCCAACGAACCACCCACCACAAGCACATTAATCGGCGTAGTCGTCTGCTTAGCTGTAACATTTGCAACACTTGCTCTGACCGGATTACCCACCACTTCACAGTGTTCTTTTGCAAAAGCAGATGGAAAAGCGGCAAGCACTTTATTGGCAAACTTTGCTAACCAGCGGTTACTCATGCCTGCAACTGCATTCTGCTCATGAATAACCAAAGGAATGCCTAAGCTTTTAGCTGCAATTCCAGTAGGTCCGGTCACATAACCACCCATAGCAAGCACCACATCAGGCTTTTGTGCTTTTAAAATTTTACGCGCTTGAAAAATAGCATTCATCACCATAAACGGGGCTTTAATCAAGCGTTTAATACCGTTACCACGAACCCCTTTGACATTAATGAAGTCAATATCAATGTGGTGCTTAGGTACCACTGTCGCTTCCATTCTGTCAGGCGTGCCAATCCAGCTGACCTGCCAGCCTTGCTGCTTTAAAAAATCAGCGACGGCAATACCCGGAAAAATATGTCCGCCAGTACCGCCTGCAACAACAAGTAACTTTTTACTCATCGTTTACCTCCACGTGAGGTTGCCTGCTTAGTCGCCATTTTTGTTTCAAAATCGATCCGCAAAAGTACACCTGTTGCTATGGTCATAATTAATAAACTAGAACCACCGTAAGAAATAAACGGTAATGTTAAGCCTTTTGTAGGTAATATTCCGGCACTTGCGCCAACATTGACCATAGTTTGAAACGCAAACCAGATGCCTATTGCAAAGGCAAAATAGCCTTCGTACTCTTTGCCACACTTCAGGGCTTTTTGACCAATTAACAAGGCTCTAAATACGAATACACCTAGTACTATCAAAATGCTCAGTACACCAAAAAAGCCAAGCTCTTCACCAATTACGGCAAAGATAAAGTCATTATGCGCCTCTGGTAGATATTGCAGTTTTTGTACGCTATTCCCCAAGCCTTGGCCAAACCAACCGCCTTGACTGTAGGCCATTAGTGATTGTACTAACTGATACCCTTTACCAAACGGATCTTCCCATGGCTCTAAAAAGCCAGTTACACGGGCCATACGGTATGGTTCAGCGATAATTAGCACCACAATGGCTGCAATGCCCGTTAAGATCAGTCCAAAAAACTGCCATAACTTAGCACCGGCTAAAAATAATAAACCTACAGTGGTTACAAAAAGTACAACAACAGTACCTAAATCTGGTTGCATTAAAATAAGCAATGCATAAACACCAAAGACAACGAGTGGCTTAAAAAAGCCTTTTAGGTTTTCTTGTACTTCTTCGCGCTTACGAACTAAATAGCCGGCAATATAACTAAAAAAGAATAACTTAGCGGCTTCTGCCACCTGAAAACCTACAGGGCCTATGGGGATCCAACGTTTTGCACCATTCACTTCGCGGCCAACTATAAGTACCAACACCAGTAAACCTAAACCCAATAGCAATAAATAGGCATTACTGCGTTTCCACCAGTCCATAGGCACACTTGTGGCAATCCAAAATAGAAAAAAGCCCATGATTAAAAACATGCTATGGCGAATAATAATGTGATACGGATTATCAAATAATCGCTCTGCGGTTGGCATTGAGGCACTTGTAACCATCACAAAACCAACACCTATCAACATCAACATACAATACAACAACGGCACATCATAAAGCTGTGGCGATTGCTTAGGGGTTAATGCTTCACGAATGTCGGCAAATGCGATCATATTGCCTCCGCCAATACGCACTGCGCAAAGTCATCACCACGTTGCATATAGTTGTTATACATATCAATGCTGGCGCACGCAGGAGCAAGCAATACGATGTCACCGCAACTACTTAACTGCTTTGCCAATTGCACAGCTTCATGCATATTCGTGGTTAAATGACCTTTTTCAGTTAATGACACCAGTGCTTTAGCATCTTTACCAAAACAAATAAGAGCTTTCACTTTGTCATTCAAATAGGGTTTCAAGGCATCTAAATCAGCCCCTTTTGCATCACCGCCAGCAATCACAACTAATTGCTTTGCTTGATCAGCTAAGCTTTCAATAGCTGCGATAGTTGCGCCAACGTTGGTCGCTTTTGAATCATTAAAGTATTTCACTTCATTAATTTCAGCGACAAACTGACAACGGTGTGCAAGCCCAGTAAACGTAGTAAACGCTTGCTGATAATGCTCTGTAGAAATGCTAAACGGGCTTAGTAGCGCCATAACTGCTAGTGCATTTTGTTGATTGTGTGAGCCAACAACTTTCAAACAGCTTGCAGGTAACACAGGTTTACCTTGTGCTGCAAAGTACGTCTCACCTTGATGCTCTACTAAGGCAAAGTCTGCATTTGCAAGTGCAAAGCTTACTTGTGGTTGCTTTGCTGTATGGGTTGCTACATCAATGGCATTCACAACAGCAAGCTCTGAGCCGTTATAAATACTTTGCTTTGAGTCAATGTATGCTTGGTAACTTGGGTAGCGATCAAGGTGATCTTCGCTAACATTCAATACACAGGCACTTTTTGCTTTTAAGCTGTGCGTGGTATCAAGCTGAAAACTCGATAGCTCAAGTACATAAACGTCGTAATCTTGCGACAATAAATCAAGTACTGCTGTGCCAATATTACCGCCAAGCCCTACTTTATAACCAGCGGCTTTCAGTACTTCAAACGCCAAGGTAACCACTGTCGACTTACCATTTGAACCTGTTACCGCAACAATTGGTTTATCGGTTAAACGGGCAAAAAGCTCAACGTCACCAATCACTTCAACGCCCGCAGCAATGGCCTTTGCAACAGCCGGTGTAGCAAGGCTTAGACCAGGGCTGATGATAATAATGTCATTGCTGGCTAAGTCTGCCTGTTCTAAATCACCAAAGAACGTAGTTAACTCGCTGGCATGCTCGTTTAGCCAATCCGCACCCGGCGGCGCCATGCGGCTATCAACAACAATTGGTTTAATATTCTGAGACAATAAAAAACGCACAATGCCCAGACCGGTTACACCGAGTCCGAGCACTGAGATTTGTTTGTTTTTTATCTCGTTAATAACTGTCATTTACCTGATCTTTAATGTCGCAAGGCCAGCAAGAACTAGCACGATTGAAATAATCCAAAAGCGCACAATTACGCGCGGCTCAGGCCAACCCTTTAATTCATAATGATGGTGAATAGGCGCCATTCTAAAAATACGTTGACCACGTAATTTATAAGAGCCTACTTGTAAAATCACCGATAATGCTTCCATTACAAACACACCACCCATGATGATAAGTACCAGTTCTTGACGAACAAGCACCGCAATAATACCCAGTGCACCACCGAGTGCTAATGAGCCTACATCACCCATAAATACCTGTGCTGGGTAAGTGTTAAACCACAAGAAACCCAGTCCTGCGCCAACTATGGCAGTACATACAACCACAAGTTCGCTTGCTAATGGCAAATGCGGAATATGTAAGTAGCTTGAGAAGTTAACGTTACCGGTTAAGTAAGCAATAATAGCAAGCGCCGCAGCAACCAAAATGGTTGGCACAATTGCTAAACCATCAAGGCCATCCGTTAGGTTTACCGCATTCGAAGTACCTACAATTACAAAATAGGTCATCACGATATAAAACAGCCCTAGCTGTGGTAACACATCTTTAAAAAACGGCACAACTAACGAGGTTTCACTGCCTTGTTGCGAAGTAAAATAAAGCGCACTGGCAACCACTAATGCAATCACTGATTGCCAAAAGTATTTCCACTTCGCAATTAGGCCTTTAGGGTCTTTGCGGATCACTTTACGGTAGTCATCAATAAAGCCAACTACACCTAATGACCCCACCACAAATAAGGTTGCCCATACATATTTGTTTGAAAGGTCAGCCCACAGTAATGTACTGGTAAAAATCGCCCCTAAAATCAAAATGCCACCCATGGTAGGCGTACCTTTTTTAGATAGGTGAGATTCGGGGCCGTCGTGACGTACCACCTGACCAATTTGCATTTTTTGTAGGCCACGAATAAGCTTAGGACCAAAATAAAGAGAGATAAGCAGCGCAGTTAAAATACCTAAAATCGCACGCAGCGTAAGGTAAGAAAAAACATTAAAGCCACTATAATATTGTGTTAAATACTCTGCCAGCCAAACTAACATGACGATACTCCATTGTTGCCATCTTGCTGGCTATTAACTAAATCTGCTACCACTAGTTCCATACGAGAACTGCGCGATCCTTTTACTACAAGGGTGGTCTTTTGCTGAGATTCAGTAAGCACACTTTGTAATTGTTGTAATAGTTGTTCACGGTTCGAGAAGTGACGATTTGGTTTTTCAAATACATCACTGGCCGACTTGCTTAATACGCCTAGACTGTATAGCTCATCAATGCCTTTTTGTTTTGCATATTCGCCTACTTGCTGATGATAAAAGCGGGCTTCTTCGCCAAGTTCGCCCATATCACCTAACGCAAAAATTCGACGTCCCGGCATGTCGCTTAATAAATCAATCGCCGCTTTTACTGACTGCACATTGGCATTATAAGTATCATCAATTACGGTTAGAGTGTCTGATACTTTAAGTACATTGACACGACCTTTGACTTCTCCCATGCCAGCCAATGCCTTAGCAACACTTTCTAGGCTTACACCCAGCTCAGTGGTTAATGCTGTCGCTATTAATGCATTAGCAATATTATGTTTGCCCGGTAATGCGAGAGTAACAGGAACTTTTTGCTGTTTACTGCAAAGCACAAAAGACGCACGCGCTCGCTCGTCAAGCACCACATCTTCTGCCCAGTAATCTAGTTTTTGCTGAGTAGAAAAACGTTTTACATTGCGATCAGTTAGTTTTTCGAGCCAGTAATCTGCAAAATCACTGTCGCTGTTAACGATTGCAACACCGTCAGGTTTCAGGCCGTCGTAGATTTCGCCTTTTGCGGTAGCCACACCTTGTAATGATCCAAATCCCTCTAAATGAGATTCAGCCACATTACAAACCACAGCAACATCAGGTTTAGTCATCGCGACTGTGTAAGCTATTTCACCAATGTGATTGGCGCCTAATTCAATTACCGCATATTGATGCTGTGGCTCAAGGCGTAACAAGGTCAGAGGTACACCAATGTCATTATTAAAGTTACCTTTGGTTGCCAGTACTTCACCATGACCTGATAAAATCGCCGCGCACATTTCTTTTACTGTGGTTTTACCCACACTACCTGTAATAGCGATTGTTTTTGGTGCAACCTGTGCCATCACAGCTGCGCCAATTTGGCCTAGCGCTATACGTGTGTCACTCACCACAAACTGCACAATATCAACATTAACAGGACGCGCTACAATAGCTGCAATCGCCCCTTTCTCTTTTGCTTGCGCAACAAATTTATGACCATCAAAGTTAGGCCCTTGTAGCGCTAAAAACACTTCACCCTCGCACAGAGTACGGGTGTCGGTGTTAATATTTTTTACCGTTTGATTACCACCTTGGTAATCAGTTGCTAGAACTTTTGCTAGCCAATCAAAATCCATAGGGATCATAACTGCGCCCCTTGCGATTTTTCTTTTAATTGTTGTTGTACATATTGGCGATCGCAGAAGTCGATTCGTGTATCGCCAATAATTTGATAATCTTCATGGCCTTTACCGGCAATTAAAACCACATCATCAGCACCGGCCTGCTCTATTGCATAACTAATTGCTTTAGCGCGATCAGCTTCACAATGGGCTTTTTCAGCATGCTCAAGACCTGCCACCACATCAGCAATAATGGCATTAGGGTCTTCACTGCGCGGATTATCGCTAGTAATAATAATACGGTCTGCGTTGCCTTCAGCGGCTTTTGCCATCATTGGGCGCTTGCCTTTATCACGGTTACCACCACAGCCAAACACACAGCTTACGCCTCCAGGTACATGCTTTTGTAAAGCCTGTAATGCTAATGCCAACGCATCGGGTGTATGCGCGTAATCAACAATACAGGTTGGCTGCCCTGGTACGCTAAACGCTTGCATACGACCAGCCACTGGTTGCAGTGTTTTGCAGGCAGCAACTAACTGTGCCAGCGGATACCCCATACCAAGTAGAGTGGCCATCGCCGCAGCCAGATTATACAAGTTAAACTCACCAAATAATGCAGACTGCACCTGTGCTTGACCCCAGCTTGTTTCGAATGTTGCCGAAATCCCGGTGTTGCTATAAACAACATCGCTAAAGTAAACATAGCGCGCACCTTCTGGTGCTAAGTTTTTATGGCCGTAGCAAATTAAGTTGTTAAAGTCGTATTTTTCTAACCACTGCTCAACTTGTGTATCATCTTGATTAAGAACCACAATCTCAGGATTGTGATCACGCATCAACATCAGCTTTGCATCACCATAAGCATCCATAGTGCCATGATAATCTAAATGGTCGCGAGATAAATTAGTAAAAACGGCTGCTTTAAACTGACAATGGTCAACACGCTGTTGCACAAGGCCATGTGATGAAACTTCCATTGCAACAACATCGGTGTGCTGTTCATGTAATTCAAACAAAATTCGCTGCAAATCAACACTTGATGGTGTGGTATTTACTAATGGAGTTAATTGCTCTGGATGCCCATAGCCAAGCGTCCCCACCACCGCTGCTGATTTATGACATTGCTGTGCTAAATGCGCGATCATCGCAGTTGTGGTTGATTTACCATTTGTTCCAGTAACGCCAACCAGATCTAATTGCTTTGACGGCTGATGATAAAACGCAGCAGCTAAAGCAGGTAGTTTCTTAGCGAGGTCTGTGACCAAGTAAAGCGATTCAAAATCACTTTCAAATTCGCATAACCTATCAGCAATGACTGCTACAGCGCCATTTTCTATGGCTTTATCTATAAATTGTCCGCCATCTAGTTGATGGCCTTTAACAGCTACAAAAACATCGCCTGTTTTTACGTCTCGGCTATCAAGACGTAGTTGATTAACCAGCAAACTAGTGGCCTCAACTTCAATTTGACTCAGAATTGGTTTTAAATCACGCATCGTTATCTTTGCCTTCTACGTACGCAACCGCATCTTTATCCGGTGCGACGTTTAAAATTCTTAAGGCATTGGAGACAATCTCTGCAAATGCAGGGCCTGCCGTCGCACCGCCATAATAAACATCTCCACCCGGCTCATTGATCAATACTACTACCGCTAAACGTGGATTGCTTGCCGGTGCAACACCAGCAAAGTAGCCGACATACTCATCACCATAACCACCTACAGCGGCTTTTTTAGAGGTACCTGTTTTGCCAGCTGCGCGATAACCATCGACGTGAACTTTTTGTGCCGTACCGCCTTTTTCGAACACGCTTTCCATCATATGGACGACAGCTTCAACATCTTTTTGCTGAAAAATGCGCTCACCTTCAGGCACTGACTCTTGCTTAAGTACAGTAAGAGGACGCATCACGCCACCAGAACCTAACATGGCATAAAAACGTGCCATTTGTGCGGTGCTCACAGCTAAGTTATAGCCAAATGATAATGCCGCTATTTCGTGATCTGACCAACGACGATTAGGGTAAAACAAGCCGCTACTTTCACCGACCATGCCTGTTCCACTATCACTACCAAATCCGACTTTTTGATAAAGCCCGACAAAATAGTCTTTTGGTAAGTCTTGGCTAACTTTAGTCACACCCATGTTACTTGAGTATTTTAAGATTTCTCTTAATGTCATTTCACCATGGTTACGCGTATCTTGGACAAGGCTGCCACCAACACGCATCCAGCCAGGGTAAGTATCAACAATTGAATCCGGTTGAATTGAGCCGTAGTCTAAACCAGCTAAAATGGCTAGCGGCTTAACAGTTGAGCCTGGCTCAAACAAATCAGTAATTGCTCGATTTCGACGCTTATGTGGAGCAGCATCATTAAGATTATTAGGATTAAACGACGGGCTATTTACCATAGCCAATACTTCGCCTGTTTTTACATCCACGACCATAGCTGAGCCCGAGGTCGCTTTATATGTCAGCACAGCCGATTTTATCGCCTTGTAGGCAATCGCTTGAATACGTTGATCGATACTTAAATGGATATTTTCTGGCTCAACACGTTCACGCTCATCAAGCACTTCGACCTCTCGGCCTTGTGCGTCTTTACGGATTGTTCTTTGTCCTTCAACACCGGTTAACGATTTTTCGTATAATTTTTCAATACCTTCGATACCATGACCATCGATATTTGTGAAACCAATCACATGTGCAGTCACTTCTCCAGCCGGATAGTAACGTTTAGACTCATCCAGCAGATGGATACCCGGTAAACGTAAATCACCAATATAGTTTGCAACTGCAGGTGTTACTTGACGTTTTAAATAAACAAAACGGCGTTTTGGATTATCACGAAGACGGGAGTTGATTTTACTTGGTTCAATGCGTAATACATCCGCAAGCTCACGCCAACGAATGTCATTGTTATAATAAGTAGCGATGCGCTTATTTAGTTCAGCCGTATTTTCAGCAAGTGCATTTTGATCTTCACCATTCTTACGCGCTTGACGCAGCACCTTGCTCGTTAATGATTTATGCAGTGCCTTGGGATCAGCATACACACTTACAACAGGCACACTCACCGCAAGCTCTTTGCCGTTACGGTCAAATATCATTCCGCGCTGTACATGTTGTTTTTCAACGCGAACAGTACGTTTATCGCTTTCAGAACGTGCTTTATCGGGCTCAATAACCTGCAAAAATGCGGCACGTGCAACCAGTGTCATAAAGACTAAAAGCAGCACAGAGCACACAAGCATAAAGCGCCATGTGATCAAGGTATTAGTTGGCTTTTTCCCTCTGCTTCTCATTGCAGTACTACCACCTGTTCGTCTTGGCTGGTCGGCCGTTTCATTTCTAATTGCATGGTCGCGATTTCTTCAATGCGCGCATGCTGCGAATAAAACTCTTCTTCTACAAGCAAGTAACGCCACTCGAGATCGAGCTCATCACGTTCTTGCAATAACTCATCTTGTGTTATCAACTGCTGACGCGCTAAATGCGTCACCTGCACAACACTTAAACTCGACGCGAGAATCACAACCAACAAGGCTAAGGTCAGCTTATTAGCAGCAAGACCTTTAAACACTTCAACAAATAAATTAGGTTGGCGATTCGTCGCTTTTGCTTTCATTACAACCTCTTAGCAACCCTTAACACAGAACTGCGTGAACGAGGATTTGCATCAATTTCCGCCTTACTTGGCTTAATGGCTTTACCCACTGCCTTTAACGTCAGATTTTTATTTATTTGTGCATCAGTTAAAGGCAGACCTCTGGGTATCGCCTCTCCCTTACTCTGTTTTTTAATAAACTGCTTAACAATGCGATCTTCTAACGAGTGAAACGAAATAACCACTAATCGACCACCGGGCTTAAGCACTTCAACAGCAGCTTGTAGTGCCGTTTGAATTTCTTCTAACTCGCTGTTGATATAAATTCGGATCGCTTGGAATGTACGTGTTGCTGGGTGTTTATATTTATCTTTTACTGGTACAGCTTCATCAACTAAATCAGCAAGCTGCTTTGTACTAGTGATTGGAGTATGCTCTCGAGTCTCAATGATTTTATGAGCGATACGGCGGCCAAACTTTTCTTCACCATAGGTTTTAATAACATGAGTGATATCTTCAAGTTCAGCTTCAGCTAGCCATTGTGCTGCACTGCGGCCGCTGGTTGGGTCCATACGCATATCTAGCGGGCCATCTTTCATGAAGCTAAAGCCGCGCTCAGCATCATCTAGCTGCGGTGATGACACACCAATATCTAATAAAATTCCGTCTACTTTGCCAATTAAATCATTGTCTTCAGCGACTGTTTTAAGGTTGGAAAAACGGGTATGGGCAATCGAAAAACGTGCATCATCTGCAAACTTTTCAGCAGCTTTAATAGCTTGTGGATCTTGGTCAATTGCTTGTAAACGACCATGCTCATTTAAGCGCGCAAGAATTTGTCCTGAATGTCCGCCGCGACCAAACGTGCCATCCATATAAATGCCTTCGGGTTTAATATCCAAAGCGTCTATGGTTTCGTCCATCAGTACAGAGACATGTTCAAATTGCGCTGTCATTAGCTATTTTTTGCCTTTTTATTATTGTGGTTAGAGCGAGAAGTTATCGAATTCGGGATTTGCCTCAAACTCACCTAAGCGTTCAATTTCAGTATCTTGGCGCATTTGCTCATGCCAACGATCTTCATCCCAAATTTCAAACTTATTCATCAAGCCAACCAACATGATTTTTTTTCCAAGTTCCGCGTGAGCTCGTAAAGAAGGAGCAAGCAAAATCCGGCCATTTTTATCTAGTTGATACTCTGTAGCATTGCCAAGCAACATACGTTGCATTCGGCGTGCTCGTGGATTCATGTTAGAGATCTTTAATAATCGTTCTTCAATTTCTAGCCATTCGGCTAGTGGGTATAACCACAAACAAGGCTCATTCAGTGCGACTGTGCAAATAACCGTTCCCTGATCTTCAGACAAGATCGCGTCTCGGTACTTGGTTGGTACCGCAAAGCGTCCTTTATCATCCAAACTCAGCGAGCTTGCACCCCTAAACATAATTAGCCTTAAAATAGGTTATAAATTGTTAATGATTATTTCCGATCCAATTTGATCCACTAAAAACCACTTTTTACCACAGTGCTCCAGTTTAGGGCTTGACAAGGCTTTTTGTCAAGTAAGCTGATCATCATAATAGGCTTCTAAAGCCAGAAAAAATAAGGCTTCAAGCAAAGCCACTGAATTACGTGGGAAAAAGTGGAAAACAAATAAAAAAATTTTTTTTACTATTTTATTGGCGACGAATTGGGGAAAAATGATTAATGAATAACCAATGAATAATTACAAATGAATCGTACATCTTTCTTAGCCTGTAATTTTTACTTAACTACTGTGCAATAGTTACTAGAAATTATGTTGATCTCAGAGTCTAAAAATATAACACCCTGAAATTAAAAGATTTAATAATTGGTATAAAGGTTGCGAGCTATTGAATACCAATAATGGCAATTTTTAAGGAATGATCATGGCTACAGCAACGTCGAAATCGAATTCAAGTACTGCAAACAGCAAAACAAATCCGAAACCAACTGAAGTAGAGGCGCCATTTACGGAAAAAGCAACTGAGGCAGCTCATCATGCAGTTGACGCGCTGTCAACTCGTGCTGCATCAGCTGAGCATTCAGTTCGTGAAGGCGCATCAAATTCAGCACAAACTATTTCAGAGAAACAAGCCCAAGCTCGCGAAAAACTAGGTGAGTACAGTAGCAAAACACGTCAGCTTGCCTCTGAGAATCCGCTTGCAACAGCAGGTATTGCGTTTGCCGCAGGTATGTTAGTTAGCGCACTTATTCGCCGTAAATAACATGCCGCACTCTCAACATTCACAAGAGAAGTCGCAAGCAGCCACTGATCAGCCTTTGCATGCTGATCAGTGGCAAGATCACCTTGCCAAGTTGTCGCAATATGCTGAACAACTTTACGTAGACTACCGTACCCAAGCTGGGTTGTGTAAACAGGTAGCTGCAGCTGAGTGGCGATTATCGACACGCTCTTTGGCATTAACTATCATCATGCTGGTCTGCTTTGCAGGTGGTTTAGTTTTACTTTGGGCTGGTTTGTTAGCCACAATAGGTATTGCCATATTCAGTTTAAGTGGATCAGTCGCTCTTTGCGCTTTATCGCTGATCGTTTTGCAACTGCTTTGTTTGTTTTGGCTTTGGAAAAATATTGGCTATATCAGTAGTAAAATTGGTTTTAATCGAACGGTTAAAAGTGCCCGCCAATTATTCAACATTGATAAGGAAAAATAATGTTAATTAACTACTTTATTCGCGAACCACTGAAAAAAGTCACTGATCTTAGTCATAGTATGGACATGCAAGATGAACTTAAACGTCAGCATCACCAAGCATTCAACTATCGTTTAAAACGATTCGCCGTCACTAAAGTCGGCCTTGCTAGCGCCTTCACCGCAGGGATGGGTTATCAAGCTTTACAAAGCAATGACCAATCTAAAAGCAAATTAAAACAAGTTAGTCAGTTTAGTTGGCTTCTTAGATTATTATGATCTTTATCAGTAAAATCAGAGTTTTTACTTCTCATTAAGTCGCAATTTCACTACCTTAAAGTATCAGAAATTAACTTCGGGAATTATTAGTGAAAAAACGGATAGTATTAACTGGCGGCCCCGGAGGTGGTAAAACTACAGCCATCGATTTACTAAGACGCGAGTTTTCAAAACAAATTGTTGTCGTTCCTGAATCTGCCACCATGTTATTTGGCGGAGGAATTGAACGTAGCACCGACCCCCACCTTATCAAGGCTCACCAACAGGCTATTTATAACCTACAAAAACACTTAGAGCATATTCAGCGAACCATGCACCCAGATCGTTTAATGCTTTGCGATCGTGGTAGCTTAGATGGACTAGCCTATTGGCCTGGTGAGCAAGATGAATTTTTTCAATGCTTGAATACCAACCTACAAACCGAACTTAACCAATATGATGCAGTGATCTTTTTTGAAACTGCAGCTAAATCTGGACAAAGTATTCATTCTAATAACCCAGTAAGAAATGAGTCTGACCAACAAGCCATATTACTTGATGACAAACTACAAGCTGTTTGGTCTCAACACCCTAATTTTAATTTAGTGAAAAGCTCAGAATCATTTATTCAGAAGGTAATGTTTGGCATCGACACCATCCGCAAGGTGATGGATAGTTATAACTAACAGTTTAATCAAGTCATTAAACTGTTAGTTATCAATGTCTATTAACCACGGTTATGTGGTCGAGCGTAGTCTATATCAGGCCCTTTTGGCACGACTTGAGTTGGATTGATCATAGTATGACTGAAATAGTAATGACGTTTAATATGGTAAAAATCAACCGTCTTACTTACCTCTTCAACTTGATACAACTCACGCAGATAGTTACTGATTGCCGGATAACTCTCGATAGTACGTAAGTTACACTTAAAATGACCAACATAAACGCTATCAAAGCGGATTAAAGTAGTAAATAAACGCCAATCAGCTTCTGTAAGTGTATCGCCTACTAAATAACGGTTTTCTGTTAAACGTTGTTCAATTTTATCAAGCGCTGCAAATAGATCATCAAAGGCTTCTGTATAAGCTTCTTGCGTTGTCGCAAAGCCAGCACGGTATACACCGTTGTTGATGTTGTGATAAACAAACTCATTAATTTCGTCAATTTCAGCATGTAATGCTGTAGGATAAAAGTCGCGCTCATTACCTGTGAGTGCATTAAACGCGCTATTGAACATTCTGATAATTTCAGCAGATTCATTGCTAACAATACGCTGCGTTTTTTTATCCCAAAGCACAGGCACCGTAACACGGCCTGAATAATCAGCTTTATTACGCGTATAAATTTGATGCATAAAGTCGCTATTGAAAAGAGCATCACCGGTGCTGTGATTATCTTTATCAAACGTCCAACCATGCTCTAGCATGTCAGGGCTTACAACCGACACGCTGATATAATCTTCTAACCCCTTTAAGTGGCGAAATATCAAGGTGCGATGAGCCCAAGGACAGGCTAAAGATACATAAAGGTGGTAGCGATCTTTTTCAGCTTTAAAGCCTGCATCACCACTTGGACCAGCGCTACCATCAGCGGTAACCCAGTTTCGTAACTGGGCCGCCTCACGTTTAAATTCACCTTGGTTGTTATCGGTGTCGTACCATTTATCTTGCCATTGACCGTTTACAAGTAATCCCACAATAACCTCCTATAGTGTGCCAAATTTTCCTAACTGATAATCTCGAACCGCTTGCTGTAACTCAGCTTGGGTAGTCATCACAAACGGACCCATGTGCGCGATTGGCTGATTGAGTGGTTCTCCAGCAAGGATTAAAACTCCAGCCCCTGTTTGTGAGTTAAATTCAATGTCACTACCAGGCTCAAGAATGAGTAAGCTTCCCGCTTTTACAGGACCACCTTGCTCTGTGTGTATTTCACCAGTATGAACATAAAGCATCACTTTGGTTTGCGCTAAAGGCGCATGGTTAAATACAGTTCCTGCAGGTAAGGTCACATCAGCCAGCATGCCATTAGCAGCAAGATCTTGAAGGCTTGATACCTGCTCTTCACCGGCAAACTGCCAGCTTCCAGCTAATGCTTTAAGCTCAACACCCTGTTCATTTCGTGTCGTCGGCGCAGGCGCTTCAGTGGTATCTTGGTAACGTGGAGCTCTGAGCTTCTCAGCACTGGGCATATTTAGCCAAATCTGAAAACCATGCATGCCTTCTTTCGCATCTGCTAATGGCATTTCACTATGGATCACACCAAAGCCGGTACTCATCCACTGCACGTCACCAGCACGAATCGCTTTTTTGTTGCCCATTTGATCTTGGTGCTCAAAGCCACCTTTAATAATATACGTAAAGGTTTCGATACCACGGTGAGGATGCGCAGGAAAACCGCCCATAAAATCACTGTGATCATCTGATTTAAGCTCGTCGATCATTAAAAAAGGGTCTAAATACTTACCGTCAAAGCCGGGAATGCGGCTGATGTTTACACCATCACCATCTTGTGTAGCATGGCTATTTAATTGTTGAATCACTTTCATAACTTTACTCCCGTAAATTGTATGAAATGATTGTAGGCGCTAATTTAACTAACAACCATGAGTAAAATTAGCGTCAATCGTTCTATAAAAAAGAATGTTTAGCTGTTCGTTTCTATTATCACGTTATTAAACTTGCTCATCATTTAGATTAGGCAAAGTTAAATAAAAAGTAGTACCTAGCTGTTCACTGGATTCGAAAGTAATTGTTCCTTTTAGCTTTTGGGTCACTAGGTTCATGACTGCGTAAAGACCTAAACCAGTATTTTTTTGCACGCGTTTAGTCGTAAAGAAAGGGTCAAAAATTTTATCTTGAATATCTTCAGCAATGCCACTGCCATTATCTTTTACAGTAATAAGCACTACTGATCCTTCGCTTTTAGCTGAGATCTCTATTCGAGGCTCGTCAAAGTCTCCATCAAAGGCATGAAAAATTGCATTTGATAATAAATTAGTCATGACTTGGCAAAGCGTCCCCGGAAAGCTCTGTACTTGCAGGCCTTCAGGAATAGCAGAAACCACCTCTATGTTTTTGTGTTTAGACTCGCTCTTTAATGACTTAACAATATCATTTAAATGGTCATCTAATTTAATAACTCTTAGTTCATCACAATGCTGATCGGCGGCTATTTGTTTAAAGCTTGTGATCAACTCAGCTAAACGATCTAAGTTTGAATGAAGTAATAAGCTAATTTCTTCAGAGGTATGTACGTATTTTTCGAGCGACCCCTTACTTACCCGTTTGTCAGCTAACACTTTTCCCATTCTCTTATTTTCATCTTCAAGGTAACTAACAGCGGTAATACAAATTCCGACTGGTGTATTTACCTCATGTGCGACCCCAACAACAAGTCGACCTAAAGCGGCTGTTTTTTCAGCTTCCATCAAGTACTTCTGAGTTTTTGCCATCAAATCCATGGATTCTTCGAGCTGTAGATTTTTCTCTGTTAAGGAAGCTGTTTTTTCTGCTACTTCAGCTTCAAGTGAGGAGACATATAAATAATTAAGTGATTTTCGAAGTCGGCTGATAAAAAACAGCACTATTAAGATTGTGATAAAGCAGCAAAAAGAAAACAGCGATATTAAATAATGCTCGCGGGTCACTGAATTAAGGCGCTGCTCTGTTCGATAATCTAGCATAAATAAAAAGTTATTTATGTGACTCATAATTTCTGATTTAGCCGTAAAATATTCGTCACTGTATAAACTTAATATCGCTGCTACCCGCTCATTCGTTAGAGAAAGGTCAGCTTCATTTTCAACGGCTTGAAAAGCTGCATATTCAATTTTTGTTAAATCATTTGATGCTTTTTCAGCAAGCTTAATTTGTTGCATTTCTTCATGAGTGATACCTATTGAGCTCAACATGTCTTTGAGTGCTTTTTTTTCACCATCCGGAAATGGAGCCTTACCACTTTGTGGCATTAGCATATCCCAATAAACACGGTGATAATTTTCTGGCCGAGGAGCTTCGCCGTTTCGAATAGCTAGAATTTGATTAAAAAAATCTAAGAATTTTGAATTACCCGTTACCGTATATGCTCGTGCCATTAAACTTAATTGATCTGAACTTTGCCTTACTTGCTCCGCCAAAATATAAGATCGATACCTCATTTTAGTTTCAGACTCTATGGTTTTTAAACTGTCGTACATGAAGTAAACCGATAAAGCAGTTAATCCTGCTAATATTACAGCGACCAAATTGAGTAATGACAAACTTTTGATATTTGACTGGAGCTCTTTTTGCATTCTAAAACCTAGAAATTATGATTATTAGCTTTGTTCAAAAAATTTAACTTTCTGATTTATAGATGCATAAGAATCACATCGCTAACCACGGCAAACAAAAAGTAAAACTTTAGGATTAACTGACTAATTAGAAGTCAATCCTAATAAAGTCAATTTATGACTTACGTTTGCCTAAAATTTATTGGCACTCAACAAGCGCAATGATGGCATGCTTAAGTTACTTTTTCTGCTGTTGCTGTTTTTCGGTTAATCTATCAGCCACTGTTGCTCCTCGCTCTCCAACGTCTTTCACGGGGCCCACAGTACTATCGACTAAAGTTTGTTGTTCTATGCTGGCATTAATCGCAGCACCAAAAATAATGATGTATGCGCTGATATAGAGCCACATCAACATAATCACTACACCACCTAATGAGCCATACGTTTCGTTATAACTTGCAAATTGTGAGACATAATATGAAAAACCAATTGATGCGATAATCCATAGCAAAGTAGCCAGTATTGAACCTGGTGTGATCCAGCGCCATTTTGCTGCTGTTCGATGTGGCGCATAGCGATATAAGAATGCCAACGCGCAATTAAAAATAATCGCAAGCAGTGGCCAAGTAATGAGCTTGATCAACAAATCAATCAGCTCTGTTAAACCAACTAGGTTAAGTACAATCGGTAAAATACCGATGATCAATAAGGCCACCAGCGCAACAACAATGGCACCTAGCGAAAATAAAAAACGCACCAGTAACGCCATAAAAAATTGTCGTTTGTTATGCTGATGATAAGTGATATTACAGGCTGTTATTAGCGCCTGACAGCCCTTGCTGCTACTCCAAATCGTTAACAATAAAGTCCCTATGGCACTAACACTTAACACCTTTTGCGATTGCTGAGTCACCTCTGCAACCTGCAGCAAAATAATGTCTCGACTACTTGTTGGTAAAATAGCAGTGACTTTATCAAGTTGCTCATGGATATCGGTTGGGGACGCAAAATAAGCGTAAACAGAGACTGTCGCGGCTAATGCAGGAAAGATCGCAAGCAAAGCATAAAATGCCACCCCAGCCGCCACAAACGATAAATTGTCTTGTGATAAATTGTGATACACGCGTTTGATAATATCCCACCAGCCTCTAACTGGGATCTCCAACGGTGAATGTGCCTGAAATCCGCGCTTATCTTGAGCCATATCTGACCTAATACATTGCTTTATTAATTTTAAAGCTGCAAACAGCTTGCCATTAATTATGGCGCTTGAATTGCACTAAGCTAAGCTTACTGTAACAAAACAACCATCCATGGAGTGGTGCAATGAGCCTCTATTTATTATATAAAAATCAATTAGCTAGTTTGGTTTCACCTAAATTATTTGTTACCACACAGAAACCCACCGACAGCATTGCTTGGCAAGACTTAAACCTACAAGTTACGCAGTTTTTACACACTACTTGGCAAATGTTACCAGCCCTTACGTTAGGCCTCGTAGCTGTTATTATTTGCTATTTATTAGCACGCCCTTTGTCATATATCTTGATAAAACCGCTTGGTTTTGTAAGTGAAAGCAAGCTATTACATGTTGTAACACGACGATTTTTTAGCATCATTATCATTTTGTTTGGGGTGTACTTATTTTTGCGCCTTGCAGGACTTACCGATTTTGCTGTAGCTATTATGAGTGGTACTGGATTAGTGGGTCTTATTTTAGGTTTTGCTTTTCGAGATATTGCCGAAAACTTTATCTCAAGCATGCTGCTCAGTGTCCAGCGCCCTTTTCGTATTGACGATGTGATAGAAGTAGATGGTCGTTTAGGGGTGGTTAAAAAAGTGACGGCTCGCGCCACAACTTTAGTTGATTTTGATGGTAATCACATTCAAATACCGAATGCGACTGTGTATAAAAATGTCATAAAAAACCTCACCGCAAATCCTAAAATGCGAGGTCACTTTAACGTTGGCATTGGTTACGATAATGACATTCGCTATGCCCAGCAATTAGCAATGAAAGTGGTTAAGCAAAACCCGGCTGTCATTAGTGATCCGCCAAGCCAAGTGTTAATTGATTCATTAGGCTCAGCAACACTAAATCTAACTATTTATTTTTGGGTAAATAGCAATGAGCACAGCACAGTTAAAGTGGCATCTCAATTGATGCGAGAGTTGGTCAATACCTACTTATCAGAGCAAGTCAGTATGCCTGATGATGCCCGCGAGCGAATCATTTTAAATACCGAAACAGAGCAAATAAATAGTAATTCGAGCACGCCTCCCCAAACATCAAAAACACTCACCGATCATAGCTTAGATGATGTCAGCAGCGATGCCGATGATATACGCGAACAAGCTGATCAATCTCGCGACCCCGAACAAGGCAGTAATATTATCTAAAATTTATTGCTAACTAAGTTTCATCATTGGGTTTATCGTGCATAGCGCGTTTAAACCCTTTAACTGACGTCCCTAAATCACCACCTATCCGAGAGAGCTTTTTTGTGCCAAATAACAGCACCACAATTGCGGCAATAATGACTAATTGCCAAACACTAATTCCTGCCATAACAACCTCACTTTTTAAAAATAAAAGCGCCTTTGCAGGCGCTTGAACAACACTAACAACTGGGAATACAAAGATTAAAAGCTAGCACGTACACCTAATGCGACCTGAGTACCAAAGCGCTCAAGGTAACTCACTTGGTCAGTGCGCTTGGTGTAACCCCAATAACGCTC
Organism: Pseudoalteromonas sp. PAR1; assembly: GCF_947311895.1. NCBI lineage: Bacteria > Pseudomonadati > Pseudomonadota > Gammaproteobacteria > Alteromonadales > Pseudoalteromonadaceae > Pseudoalteromonas > Pseudoalteromonas sp. PAR1. Next base: position 65,807 of record NZ_CAMZMY010000011.1, read on the forward strand.
ATTCGTTAAGTTAGTTGCTTCAGCAAACACAGTGAATTGATCACTGATGTTATAGCTCATGCTGGCATCTAACTGACCATAATCAGAGATCCAATAAGGGCCACCCCACGCATCTGGATCCGATAAGAATTTACTACGCCAGTTATAGGCTAAACGCGCTTGGAAACCATATTGCTCATAGTAAACCACCGCGTTATATGAGTTTTTCGACATACCTCTAAATGGCAAGCCTGACTCTTTTAGCTCTGGCTCATCGTAGTTACTGTCTACATAGGTATAGTTAAGTTGAAAACCTAAACCATTAAAGGGCTCTGGTAGTAAGTTTTCGAGCGATTGCTGATAAGCAAACTCAGCGCCTTTAATAGTGGCACCATACTCACTCTTGCCCGGGTAAGAGGCAAAATAACGCACGCCTTCGATTTCAACTGGGCTTTCTACATAATCGATAAATGATTTCAGGTCTTTTACAAACACCCCACCACTTAACGAGCTGCTGTCTTCAAAGTACCATTCTAAGGTCATGTCTGCTTGATTAGCTTCTTCAGGTGTTAACGATAAATCACCCATAGAAAGTTGTGGTAAGCCTTCACGATAAGTATCAAAGTTTGGCGCAAGCCATGGACGCAAATAGGCTAATGATGGACGACTAATAACTTGTGCCGCAGAGAAGCGGTAAATCAAATCATCAGTAATGCTAAGCTTAAAGTTCATGCTTGGTAAAATATTGCTGTAATCCCCTTCAAATGATTGCTGAATGGTTTCGCGCCAACCATTTTCAAGTGGTTTACCATCTTCTTGTAAGTCAATTAACGATAAATCATACACCGACCCTTTAGAGCTCACTTCTGTTTGTGAACCACGAATACCGACATTTAGCATATACGGCATTTTTGCAAGAGTGCTTTCAAGCGTCACTTGCGCATACGCGGTAAGAACTTCTTCTGTTACCTCATAAGTACCCGATGAATTAAGCGAGGCAACAATGCTCTTGTCTGTAGCTTCAGCATTAATTGAACGATAATAAGCAAGTAACTTATCGTAATCGAAACTTGGCCATGGCTCAGGTGTAATGCTACTTTCACCTTCTAAGAAGTTATCGAAATTCGCCTCAACAAACACGTCACTTGGGATTTCAAACAGGTTAAAGTCACCTACATTTACTACCGTGCTGTCATCAAATTCATAACCGTCACGATCTAAGTATTGGCCACCATTACTAAATTGGCTGGCATTTTTTGAAGCATATTCCAGTTGGCTCTTGGTTTGCTCAAGGTATGTTAAGCCAAAATCGATACGGGTAACTAAATCACTTTCAGGCAAAAATGTACCGGTAAACTTAAAGTCATTGATAGTGTCTTCAACCCCGGTACCTGTATTACGGCTATAGTGCGCACCGTATGATTGATCCGCTGTTAAGCCCGGCGATAAAGTAACATCTGGCAGCATATTACCAGTGGTGTAATCAATGCCAATCGAGTCAATAAAACCACGGGCAACAATAAAGCGATTATCACCACCATTTTCATTTTTCGCTTTTGAATGCGCAACATCCACAGCCAGTGTTAGGCCATCCATTGGATACCATTTGGCATTAAGGGCAAACTGATACGTATCTGTTTTTCGAGGATTGGTTAAGTTTAATAACTCCACCATAGTATTACCGGTTTGCGTCATTGATACCACTCGGCCTGAGTCATCAAATTGTGCATCGGTAAAAACGGGCGTGCCTGGCGTCCAGCTTTCGTCGTAGTTAACAAAACCGATTTGATAACGGTGACCATCGGTGTTGTAACGCGAATATAAGGCATCAAAGTTAATATCTAGGGTATCTGTTGGGCGCCATTGCATTGCTAGCGTCGCACCGACGCGTTCACGCACATCTTGCGCGTTGGCAAAATACATGTAACTCGGAATTTTTGAGGCAAATATTTCGCTTTGCCCGTCAATTTCTCCGTTGCCATTCATATCGACTGGCACACCGGCACTGTCTGCTCCCCAGCCCTCTTCTTCATCAAAGAAGCCGCTTGCAGAGTATGTGTCTGCACGTAAGGTTTTCTTTGAATAGGCCCCAGAGAAAAGCACACCAAAGGTATCATCATTAAAGTTGTCACCTATGATGAATGAAGCATGCGGGTGTACATCTCCCGTGCGCGATTCATAAATCCCCTTTGCTGAAGCACTTAAAGTGAAACCGTCTTGATCAAGTGGTTTGCGAGTTTCGATATCAACAACCGCACCAATCCCCCCTTCAATTAAGCGTGCTTCTGGTGATTTATAAACTTGCAGTGCTCCGACTAACTCTGAGGCAATGGTATCAAAGTTAAAGTCGCGGCCTGAATTTTCAGACGCCAGTTTACGGCCATTCAAGGTGGTAATGTTGTAGCCACCACCTAAACCACGTACTAAAATATTTTGCCCCTCACCGCCATTACGGGTAATGGTGATACCAGGAATACGCTGTAATGCTTCAGCTAAGTTTTCATCGGGAAACTTACCAATGTCGTCCGCAACTACAACATCAACAACCGTTGTTGCTTCTCTTTTACGAAAGTTTGATTCTTTAATGCTGCTACGTATCCCTGTAACCTCAATAACCTCAACATCCTCTTCGACTTGGTTATTGTTATTATTGTCTTGCTGTTGTGCAGAGGCTGCGAAACTGACTGACGAAGCCAGTATCGAGCTTATCAATACGCTCAGGTATGTTTTTCTAGCTGTTGTTGCCATGGTGATTTCCTGTTTTTTAATATTCTGATTTGTTGACTATAAAAAATAGTACTTAAGTAAGGCCTCACACTTAATTTATAACAAAATGAAACAACCTATCAACAAATAATTACCTAGTGAAACTTTCGATAGTTACGAAAAAAGCGTTAAAATAGTCATCAATCGCTTCAAAAGCCTTTAATGGCGTACGTTTAATTTCGAAAGCTACAGGAAGGATTTTTTTTAATTATTTTGAAAGGAACAAGAAAATCGTATTAACTAGGCAACAAAAAAGGCAACCTAAGGTTGCCTTTTAGAAATATGTTTACAGTATTCTATTGTTTTGTATTAAACGATGATCACTTCTATGCCTAGGTTTGTTAAAGATTCAACAAATTCAGTTGGCATATTTTTGTCAGTAACCAGAACATCTATTGATTTAAGCGGTAGGACATTATACAAGGCACGTTTACCAAATTTACTCGAATCAGTCACTGCAATGACTTTGTCTGCGCGAGTACACATGGTTCTATTTAACATTGCCTCAGGCTCGTAATGAGTGGTGATCCCCGCTTCAGAATCGATGCCATCAACACCTAAAATAACCTTTTTGAAGTTATATTTACTCAGTGCTTGCTCAACCTCATTGGAGTAGAAAGACAAGGATTTCTTGCGTAATTGGCCACCCAGCATAAATACATTTGCATCGTCGATATCGGCTAATACGTGCGCAATATTCAAACCATTAGTCATCACCGTTAGCGCTTTTTTGCTTGTGAGTGCTTTGGCAACTTCTTCAGTGGTGGTACCTGAGTCAATAATTAATGAATCGCCATCTTCAACTAAATTTGCAACAGCTTTCGCCAGCTGAACTTTAATTGCGTAGTTTTCGTTATGTTTATCTTTTACCGAAAGCTCTTTGGCAAGCTTATCGCAAGCGATTGCCCCACCACGAGAACGCACGACTAAGCCGCGCTTACCTAGTTCATTAAGATCATGGCGTATACTAACCTCTGAAATATCAAAGGTTTTAGCCAGATCTTTCACACTAACTTTGCCCTTTTCTTCAGTCATAAGGACGATTTTTTGTCTTCTTTCGATTGTGGTTAGCATAACTGCCCTGTTGGTTTAAAACTGCTTTCAAAGTAATACATCAATACTACACACTTTACGGTTGTAAAGCTAAAATTAGTTTCGAAATAAAATAAAACTTTCAAAACTTACGAATTTTGTTTTATAGTGAATAAAAAAAACCACCTTGGTGAAAAAAATGACAACAAAAAGTTCACTCATAGCTCAGCCACAATATATCGCTCGCAGCCAGCTTCTTCCAATGGTGATTATTGGCGGACTGTTCTTTTTATTCGGCTTTATTACTTGGCTTAATGGCTCTTTGATCCCATTTTTGCAAATGGTCTGTGATCTCAATCACATCGAAGCCTATATGGTCAGACTGGTATTTTATATTGCCTATACGGTAATGGCATTACCCAGCGCGAAAATTTTACAGGCATTCAGCTATAAGCATGGTATGTCATTTGGCTTGGCCATCATGGCTTTGGGCGCCTTATTATTTATACCGGCAGCACAAACACAAGCCTATTGGTTATTTTTAGTCGCCTTGTTTACATTAGGGAGCGGTCTGACCTTACTACAAACAGCTGCTAACCCGTATATTGTGTTGCTAGGGTCAAAAGATACAGCGGCGGTGCGCATTAGTATCATGGGTATTTTGAACAAAAGTGCAGGTGTAGTTGCTCCATTACTTTTCTCTGCCATCGTGTTCAGTGATATTGCCAACTTTAGCCCTGAAGCCTTGGCACAACTCAGTGACCTTCAAAAACAACTTCAATTACAAGAATTAGCAAACCGCTTAATTAGCCCTTACATGGCTATGGCGATTTCACTGGCAATTTTAGCTGCGTTAATTATGTTTGCTCCATTACCTGATATTGAACAACCTCAAGCAATTAGTAGCAGCGAAGAGCAATCTATTTTGCAATTTCCAAACTTAATTTTAGGTGTGATTGCTTTATTCTTTTATATCGGTGCAGAAGTTATCGCCGGTGATACCATAGGTCTATATGGTAGGAGCAAGGCATACTACAGTTTGCTGAACTCACCTCATACACCATGGGTTTTATGGTGCTAGGCTATGTATTAGGGATTGTGCTTATTCCGCGCTTTTTTACTCAGCAACAAGCCCTGCTATTCTCAGCATTGAGTGGCTGCGTATTTTCACTCGGTATTATTTTTGTAGACACGCAACAAACAGCACTCTCCAATATTTTACTATTTTGGCTCGCTGATAACAGTTTCCCTGATACGGTATTATTTGTAGCCCTGCTTGGCTTATCAAATGCGCTGGTTTGGCCCACTATTTGGCCTATGGCGCTGGCAAACTTGGGTAGTAAAACCCAAACGGGTGCCGCACTGTTAATCATGGGGATTTCTGGTGGAGCATTACTGCCGCTTGTATATGGTGTGTTTGCAGAATTTACAGGGAATGCCCAGCAAGCATACTTATTATTATTACCTTGTTATGGATTTATTCTTTATTACGCATTGATTGGTCACAAGCTAACAAGTTGGCGTAAATAAATCGTTCGCAGGCGATGCCACTAAGCAGAGCCTGCTATTTTCTCTGATGTAAAATACCCTAATAATAAAAACTCGCGTACGGTGAAGATACACTTATACATTAAGTATTCTTCATGCTTAGCTGGAGTTACCTGTGAAATCGGTACCCCTTGCAGCTCAATTACTTGCTGATACTGCTGTTCACTGATAGTGAACAAGCGTTTTAATTTGTTAGCCAGCTGTGGTGCACAGGAATTACCCTGCGCAATTAATTCAGCGCCTTGTAAACACTGTATCCGTTCAGTAGCCGTGACAGTGTTAGCCAACATCAAATCTGTAAAAGCCACTAAATCAAAATATAGCTGTTCGGCGGGGTCTAACTCTAAAATAACCGCTTGCATCTGCCTGACGACATCCCGATGCGCCGCTTCTTTTAGCACCTCAAAATGGCTGTCATCCATTTTATCAAACAACTGAGTAGCGGCCACTGGCGTAATAGCAACACCTAATAATGCCGATAAATATTTAATAGCCTGTCGCCTTTGTAGATCAGCCATTAAACACTCCATTGTGATAATGCTTAACGGCATGATCCGCCGCTCTAGCAGTAAATGCCATATAGGTTAGAGAAGGGTTTTGATAAGCTAATGAGCACATAAATGAGCCATCAGTAACATAAACATTACGCACACTATGAATTTGGTTATAGCGATTAAGAACAGAGGTTTTAGCATCTTGCCCCATACGGGCAGTGCCCATTTCATGGATCGCTTGTCCCGGTGCAGATCCCTTATCATAGGGTTGCACGTTCTGGTAACCGGCCTTTGTTAGCATCTCAACTGCCTGTGCTTTCATATCTTCTCGCATACGCAGCTCGTTTTCACTAAACTGACAATCAAAATTAACTAATGGCAGCCCCCACTCATCTTTTAATACTGGGTCTAAGCTCATTTTATTGTGATGATAAGGCAGACATTCCCCAAAACCTATCAAAGCAACTTGCCAAGGCCCTGGTTTGGCAAGCTCTTCACGAAAAGCTTTGCCAAAACTGAGCTCTTTAAAACCGCGTCGCCAGTCTTTACGTGTCGCGTACCCTTGATAACCATAGCCACGAATAAAGTTATGTTGCTCTTTATCATCAAGGTTTCGAAAACGTGGGATATGAAAGCCAACGGGTCTATCGCCATCATTATAATCATCAGCAAAGCCTTTCGGCTCACCCATGGCGCCAACCCGAAAATGATGATCCATTAGGTTATGACCAAGCTCTCCACTATCATTCCCTAAGCCATTAGGAAAACGTGCAGAAGTTGAATTTAATAACAAGGCTGTTGTTGCCACAGTTGATGCACAGCAAAAAATAATATTCGCCCGTTCGATACGCTCTTTTTTGGATTCAGCATCAATCACTTTTACACCTGTGGCTTGCCTAGTTTCTGGGTTGTAAATAATCTCTTTGGCAATGGAGTGAGCCTGAATGGTCAGTCGCCCAGTACGCATTGCAGCAGGCAAGGTCGAGGCTAAACTACTAAAGTAACTACCGGTTGGGCAACCTCGCATACAGCGGTTGCGCTTGGTGCATGGGGCACGACCTTGCTCAGGTTTTGCCTGTGTTAAATGGGCGACACGCCCTATCGTTACATGACGGTTTTTATAATGATTTAATAAACTGCGTTTTAGATGCTGCTCTACGGCATTGAGTTGGAAAGGCGGTAAAAAGGGGCCATCGGGTAATTGCGGTAAATTAAGTGCTTCACCAATAACCCCGATGTAGGCTTCGACTTTATCGTACCAAGGCGCAATATCTTGGTAGCGAACAGGCCAATCAACGCCGTGGCCATCTTGTTTGTTAGCAGCAAAATCAAGATCGCTGAGGCGTAAACACTGACGTCCCCAAGTTAATGAACGCCCGCCTAAATGATAGCCTCTGATCCAATCAAATCGCTGCGTTTCTCGGTAAGGATGCTGCAAATCATTTACAAACCAATGTTTTATTGATTGCTTAGTAGCATAGCCAGTGCGCGCTTGTTTAGCTTGATTCCGCTTTTCTAGCAGGCTGGGTCTGTCACGAAATGGCAGTTGCCAGTCTTCTTTAAAAGCCGTTATATAATCGCTTCCATGCACAACCTGCCTGCCACGCTCAAGTAACAGCACGTTAAGGCCTTTTTCGGTCAGTTCTTTAGCAGCCCAGCCGCCAGTAATACCACTGCCAATAACAATGGCATCAAACACTTTTTCCTGCATTCGTGTATGTTAGTTCTCGTATATTTGCTTACCAGCACAGATGGTTGCACGAACAGTAAAGCTGTTGTCGAGCACAGCAAAATTTGCCACTTTTCCTACAGCAATACTTCCGATAGAGTCGGCTTTATTTAAAAATTCAGCCGGGACTAAACTGGCCATATTAGTCGCTTCAACTAAGCTTGCGTCGGTTAAGTTATAAAAACGTTCAACGCCCACTTCCATCGTTAATGTACTGCCTGCTAAAGAGCCACTTTCAGTTCGCGCAACACCTTGCTCAACCCAAATAGGAAGCTCACCTAATCGATAACGACCATCTTGTAAGCCACCCGCGCTGACACAGTCTGTAATAAGGGCTATTTTATCTGCCCCTTTTAAACGATAAACCATGTTCATTATGCTCGGATGCAAATGAATTCCATCCGGAATAAGCTCAACCATTGCATCGTTGTCCATCAACAGTGCACCGGTACAACCGGGATCACGATGATGAATACCGCGCATACCATTAAAAATATGTACCCCGCCACATGCACCATGCTCTAGTGCTTGTGTCGTTTGATCAAAACTGGCATCAGTATGGCCTAGCATTACCCGCACTCCCTTGTCGGTGATATAGCGGATCATGTCGGGCGATTCAAGTAACTCTGGCGCCAATGCAAAAGAGGTTAAACAGCCATCGCAAGCAGCATAAATCTCATCGAAGCGCTGCTTTGTAAGCTCTAAAAAGAATGACTCATTGTGTGCTCCCTTATGCGCTTCAGCGAAGAATAATCCTTCGTTATAAGCACCAAGTAGCTGTGCACCAGTCAGGCCTTTTTGGTAGGCACTCGCCATATTTTTATAAGCTTGTATTGATACGTCCCAATCTGCGGTCACTGTTGTGCCGACAAAACCGGTAACACCGTGCTTAGCTAAAGAGCGAGAAATAGTCTCTAGAGATTCTGGGGTGCCGTCCATAATATCGCAGCCTTCCCGGCCATGAATATGCAAATCGATAAAGCCCGGAAATATACTCTGATCCCCTAAATCAATAACCTCAATACCTGGCTCGCAATCTTCAGTAATAGCCATAATTTTACCGTGTTTTACAAGCACAGCATGATGATTTAACACTGCCTCGGCTGTGATCACCTTAGCAGCTTTTAAGTAATAACAATCAAGATGTTGAGGAAATAGCATGAACACTTCCTATTATTGCAGCGCCTCTTACGCCGCTAGAATCACCAAATTTTGCCCGTTTTACCTCTGGAACTGTAAAACCAGAAAACAGGTGCGACTGAATCGCATCAGGGAGTTTTTCAACGATAGCGTCAATTAAAGACAAGCCACCCCCTAATACTATAACTTCGGGATGAAGACTTTTACTGACGGCCGCAAAAGTCTCGCCAAGAATATCTAAATAACACCCGAGCACGGCCAGTGCTTGCTCATCGCCATGCTTAATATCGTTAGCCCACTCAATCGCTGACTTAGGAGATTGAGTAATATGCTTATAAAGCGTCTGCACACCCGGCCCTGCGATATAACTCTCAACACAGCCATTCAAACCACAGCCACATTTTAATACCGGCAGTTGGTATTTTTGTTGTAGATAGGCAGAAAGTGGTAAATGACCATATTCGCCCGACATACCTAGCCCTTGATTGAACAGCTCGCCATTAATACACATGCCACCTGCAGCGCCAGTGCCAACAATAGCACCAAAAACACGGCTATACCCTTCGCCGGCTCCGCCATTGGCTTCAGATAAAGCAAAACAGCGGGTGTCATTCAGTATGGCGACAGGTCGTTGTAACAATGCTTGCAAGTCATTGGCAATAACTCGACCAGATGCACAAGGCACGTTTGCCGATAAAACTTTACCATCATCATTTACGATTCCTGGCATACCAATGCCAACTGCCCCTTTGCAACCACTGAGTTGATCAGCCTTTAACACTTGCTGATGAATTGCTTCTAAAAACTCCTGATAATTTTGAGTTGGCGTCGAAATTCGCCAACTCTGCTGTTGCTCTAAAATATCATTAAAAATAGCGGTTTCTATCTTCGTTCCGCCAATATCGAGTCCATAAACAGCCATATTCTACCCAACGTCGCTTAGCGAGAAGTTAATGGGTAAATAGTTACCCCTTTTACAACACGGTTAACTTCGCCCGTAGGACAAGGGTTGTCAGGTGTTAAACCGAGTGAAATTGATTTGAAAAATGCAAAAATCTGACAATAGACAATATAATACAAGCCTTGCCAAACATCATCTAGCTCGACCAGTTCACTATCGACTGTTAATTTTTTTACCGCTGAACATTGCTGGTCATTGACTAGCTCATTGTATAGGTCCGTATCATAAAGGCTGCTGTACTTATCACTTGATGACATTAACAACACAGCTGTTTTGTCATTAATAATTGTTTTAGGGCCATGACGAAAACCAAGTGGTGTTTCAAAATAGCTGATTAAGTCGCCATTAGTTAGCTCTAAACATTTCAATGCAGCTTCTTTTGCATAGCCTAATAACGAGCCAGCCCCTAAAATAACCAGTCGTTCCATATCTGAATCTGCAAATGCTTTTATACTCTGCAATTGCGTTTCAATAAGCTGCTCAGTTTGTGTTGCTAAATGCGCCAATTGATTCACATCGGGTGTAAAAATACACAAGGTAGAAATTAGCATTGAAGAGAAGCTGCTAGTCATTGCAAAGCTTTCATCAAGCGTTTCTTTAGGCATTAATAGGCAAAAACTATTCTCTTGATTATTAGCTCGTTTTGCCAGCTCCCCTTGTTCATTACAGGTAATCACTAAGTGATAACATTGATCAAGCACTTCATCGGCCAAATCAACCGCAGCGACACTTTCAGGGCTATTACCCGAGCGCGCATAAGATACCAACAAAGTAGGCGTGGTTTTTTGCAAATAACCCAATGGATTAGAAACAATATCAGTGGTACTTATTGCACGTACATCAAGGTCTGTTTTTGCAGTTAAGTGAGGAGCAAGCGCTTCACCCACATACGCCGATGTTCCTGCACCTGTTAATACAATTTGTAGTTTCTTTAGTGCAAGGATTGGGGCTAAAAAGTTTTTAATTTCTGTACGGTGGTTTTCAACAATAGCAGCTGTATTACACCATGATTCTGGTTGCTGGCTTATTTCTTTTGCTGTCCAATAAGCATTTTGTTGCTTAAGATCGGCTACATCTAATGATAAAAATTGCGTCATCATTCATTCTCTCTCACATAACTTATTGATTACAAGCAAGCGAATAAGTATTCGTTACTTCCATTATTTTATTGATCACTAACTCTCGCGGTAACGAGGTAATTTCTCTTTTGATTAATGCTTTATATTGCATTGGCATAAATTGACTGAGTAACGTTTGTGGAATGATCTGCGCTTCTAGGTTCGCAAATAAGGTTTCTACAGCGTACTTAATTTCATCTTCAGGCCAGTAATAACGAATACGATCACTATAGCTATATGCACGATAAATTGCCGCTTCTGGCTCGTCAGTCGGATAAAACTTATTCCAATAACCTGGCTTTTCGAGCATAACTCGCTCGCAAACTGCGCGAATATTAGAACGGCGCGATGGTTCAATAAGTTGATCTTCAATGTACGATAATGCGAATAACCCTTCACGTAATGCGTAGGTTAGCTGTGGCCCTACTTTCAAAATAGCGAAATGATCTTGAACCAACTCGTGGTAACAATGATCTGGTTGATAATCTGTCGAGTGAGCTTCATAAACAAGATTATCAACACGGGTGATAAACTCTTTCAGTTGTTGTGCTTCACTTCGTTGGTAATCAAAAACCTGATGATTATCAAATTCAACACCCGGTTGAACAACAACCGCAATTACGCGAGACCAAACATCAGCAATATTTAATTCATTAAAAGCATCTTGATGTAACTTTATCGTTTGTTGTACACCCTCAACATGCGTTACTTCGATCACTTCAAGATCTTCTTTTGCACCACCGGGTGGAGGAACTTCAGTTCCCACCACATATAAAATATCTTGCTCTTGGCATACAGACTCAGCTGCTTGGCACATTAGTGCTGCACGCTTAGCGATTTCAGCATCGGCTAAACACACTTCATCATCGCTACATGGCATACTGGCATCAAGATGAATCTTCTTAAAACCCGCACTTGCGTAAGCTTTAACTAAATCAACGGCTTTTTGCATCGCTTGTTCTGCAGGCTCATTAACCCAGCAAACAGGCCCAAGATGGTCACCACCCAAAATAATACGGTGTTTATCAAGTCCTACTTTGTCTGCAATTTCATGAACAAATTCAACAAAGTCTTTTGGCTGCATGCCCGTGTAGCCACCAAATTGATTAACCTGATTCGCAGTTGCTTCAATCAATAACTCAGAATCATCTTCTATTGCTTGCAGCATCGCAGCTTCAATTACGAGCGGGTGCGCACAGCACACAGAATAAATCCCCTGCGCTTGACCTGCTCGGTTATTGTTAATAATTGTTTTCAATGCATTCATGGTGTTTTCTCCAAGCAGCTTGCACTAATGTTAAATACGTGATTTGAAATTACGGTATCACACAGCGAAACACTTCGCAATAAAACGAAAGGCAACGAAAGATAAAAAGCAAACGTTATGGATGGGTAAAAATCAATAAAACCCTGATAAATTCGCTAAAAAGATTAAAATCGAAAGTTTGTGAAACCTAACTCATTGTAATTAGCTTTAAGTTGAGATATAACAGAAAGAACTGAAACCCATATTAAAAAATAATCTCAGTGAATTAGGTATCGTTATGACAATTGATAGACGTAGTTTCTTAAAATCTGCCGCAGCAATCACTGCTGCGACAGTCGTGACTGGCTGTGCGAAAAGCCAACAAGGTGACAATCAACAACCGACGCTGGCCGCACAAGGTAAAAGCGTAATGGGCTTAGCTGTGCCAGCGATGGATGTAGTACGTGTTGGTTTTATTGGTGTTGGTCAACGTGGTAGCGGCCATGTTAAACACCTTTGCCATATAGACGGTGTTGAAATTAAAGCTATTTGTGACACTGATCAGGTGATGTTAGATAAGTCAGTTAACTATGTTGTTGAAAAAGGCTTGCCTAAACCAACGGCTTATACTGGTTCTGATAAAGCTTATTTAGACATGCTGGCTCGACAAGATATTGATATTGTGATCATTTCAACACCGTGGCAATGGCATACACCGATGAGTGTTGAAACCATGGAAAGCGGTAAACATGCCTTTGTAGAAGTACCTGCAGCAACCACCATGGAAGAGTGCTGGCAGTTAGTTAATACCGCAGAGCGCACTCAAAAAAACTGCATGATGATGGAAAACGTTAACTATGGTCGCGATGAGTTAATGGTTTTAAACATGGTTCGCAAAGGTATATTTGGTGAATTACTGCATGGTGAAGCGGCTTATATTCATGATCTACGCTGGCAAATGAAAGAGATTGACCGTAGCACCGGCTCATGGCGTACTTATTGGCATACCAAAGTAAACGGTAACTTATACCCAACCCATGGTTTGGGCCCGGTTGCCCAGTATATGAACATCAACCGTGGTGACCGTTTTGACTTTGTTACATCAGTGAGTTCACCTGCACTTGGCCGCGCAGCCTATGCTGAACGTGAATTTCCAGCAGGCCACGAACGACGTTCGCTTAAGTTTGTTGCTGGCGATATGAACACCAGTATTATTAAAACAGTGAAAGGTCGTAGCATTATGGTACAGCACGATACCACCAGCCCTCGCCCTTACAGCCGTCATAATCTAATTCAAGGGACTAATGGTACTTTTGCTGGTTTCCCGAATCGTATTGCCCTTGAGGATGTACCACCAGCGATTGCAAAAGTGTATCAAAAACAATATGAAGCTGAGTTAGCTGCATGGGAAAAAGCGGGTTCGCAAGGCCGTAAGCCATATATGCAAAACTTCCATAGCTGGGATCAAGATATGGAAAAATGGCGTGCCGAATTTGATCATCCTCTGTGGAGACGCATGGGTGAAGAAGCGGTTAAGAACGGCGGCCACGGCGGTATGGACTTCATTATGCTGTGGCGCATGATCTACTGCTTACGCAATAATGAGCCACTCGATCAAGATGTATACGATGCCGCAGCATGGTCATCCATCTTCCCGCAAAGCATGGCATCGGTTGCAGATAGAAGTAACAGCAAAACGATTCCAGACTTTACCCGTGGCGCTTGGCAAACAGGTAAGCCATTAGGGATTGTGTCTTAACACTTTCTTTTTTGGATAACTCAAAAGCCTGCACTTTGCCCTGCGGGCTTTTTATTAATAAACAACGTTATTCATCCATATAATGCTTTGATGTTCATTTATAGGGTTAATGAAAGACTCAGTACAAAGCGGCGACCAAATTGCTCGACTTTCATAAGTGATGAGGCGTCGTTTGTTTGCACCTCTCTAACTAGGCTCTTATCTGTGGCATTAAAAATATCAAACCGCAATGCAACTAAATCAGAGAAAAACCAACTGTAACTTAGGTCTACACTTGTAAAATCACCGACATAAACATCTGCATTATTCGATAAGTCTCGTTGCTCTAAAAAATCACTCCGGTAATTAAGGTTTACTGCACTTTGCCATTTCTTTGCATTAAACAGTAAACGCAGATTTGCAGTTAATTCAGATACCCCTTCGATATCTGTGTTGTCGATTTGCTCCGCCGTTAATTTGGCGTCCAATAACTGACTAACACTCGATATCATTCGACTTTGCAGTAGAGCATTTGATAACACGGGTAGTTTCAAGTCAGTACTAAATTGCAGCCCACTAATTGCTGCTTGCCCATCATTATTGGCCTGTAAAGCAGGGTATTGCTGCTGTTGATAGGTTACGTTTTTGATTTGTTCAACAATAAAGTTATCGAGCTGATGATTAAAGGCCATTAATTGCAAACTACTCTCTTCCCCTGACCAACTGAAAGATAGGCTTGTGGTGTTGGCTACTACAGGCTCTAAAGCTGGGTTTCCTAATTCGGCATAGGGTAAACCGCCAGAGTTAACATGTAGTTTAGGGTTTAAATCAGAATAGTTAGGCCGATTCACTGCACGGCTATAGCCTAAGCGAGCAAGCCATTGCTCAGACAACTGCCATTTGAAATTCAAAGAAGGTAACCAAGTAGAAATATTAACCTGCTCAGAAAGCTTTTCTAATTGGCTATTCTCATTAAGCTGATGCCCTAATGTTTTACTTTTTACATGGCTGTGTCTGAGTCCAAAAGCCGTCGTTAAGCTTTTAAGTTCTGGTATTTGCCATACACTGTGGATATAACTTTCATAGGCAGTAAATTCGGTTTCATAACTATTTAAGTAATCATTGGCTTGCCGCTCGGCAAATGGTAAATCAATATCATACAACTGTAAAAGGTCACGTTTTGGGATCAGCCAAGCTTGTGTAGGGTGTGACAGAAAATCGGCTTCAAATGCCGTATTTAATGGCTCTAACCAACGGCCATCAAGGGCTGGTAAATCAGTTAACTGTGTTTGCGATAAACTTACATCTTGACGGAGATACTGATGAGAGTGCGTAGACTTTACCGCGCCAAACTGTAAACTCGACAATCCCCAAATAGATGATATTTGCCAAGTGCCATCTATCCCCCATTCTGTTACTTCATCGTTTACTTCAATCTGGCGGCGGCTTAATTGTGATAACTGTGAGTAACTATCAACAAGCGCTAAATTACTGTCCAATTCATAGTAGGCCAGCTGTTTTCCTGAAATAGAAATCTCTGCAGGTACAGCTTTTAATTCAACATGAGTTCGGGTGATTGGAGTTTGCGTTTCACTCAACGATTCACTGTGGCTGTAAAATGGACTTATTTGCCAGTGGCTGCCATCTTTTGCGTACCATGTAGGTAATATTTGTAAGGTTTGCGTATGGTAGTAAAGGCCTGATTCTTCGCGTGAAGATTTACTTTTTGCCGCATTAAATTGCACAGTTTGAATACTGTTTTGATGCTCACCTAATATGGCTGTTGCATCATCACTTGATGGATTAATTGAGAGCCGGTGCTCATCGTAGGTAAAATCGGTGTCTGAACGAAGCCAAAGTGTATTTAATTCAAATCGCTGATTAGGCTGCCAAGCAATATTTGTGTAATAGCTTGCACGAGTTCTATCTTCATGTTCGATAGTAAGTGCTAACGTATCGGTGGGAACTAAGCTATTATTTTCAAGCCCTTGCCACTGATATGCTGCAGGTGCTCCACCATTATTTCCCCAATGCCACGTTTCAAATTGAAATTGCCTTTGTAAGCGGTTTTCGTAATTAAACTTAACGACAGCAGCTAACTTATTGTCAGCTGAAATAGTATTGGCAACTAAACCAAAGCTTGGTTGAAAGTTACGCTCACCTGCAAGGGCTGCACTGGTTAAGGCTACTTTTAGGTGATCATCATCAAATGAAAGCGGATCATCACTGATCAAGTTGACTGTCGCTCCAGCTGCTCCGCTAGGTAACCTTGCATCAGCGAGTTTATATACGGCAATATTGGAAAAAAGCTCGGCGCTGAATGTATCAAAACGATACTGCTGACCATATTGATTCGAGTTACGAACGTTTTCAGTATTTGCTAATCTGTGCCCATTTAACAAGGTTAATTGATACTCAGGGCCTAGTCCCATCGCATTAATATTAAGTGCTTCTCCGCGGTCTCTTGAAATACTTACCCCAGGAATTGCTTGTAGTGCTTCAGCCAAATTTTCAGCAGGTAGAAGAGAAAGCATTGTGCCGCTAGCAAAGTCAGCCTCGCCAATGTAGTTTTGTTTTTGCTGCTGCGCGTAATCGGCACTTTGTTGATAATCGCGGGCATAAACCATAGAAGAAGCCTGATTGTTTTTATCACCTTTCACTGTCACCTCCTCTATATAGGGCTGTGACAGTGAGTGATGTTGTGTCTGGCTTGGTTTAGAAATAATAATGCCCGATGATGTTTGTTGCCAAATAAAGCCATGTTTTAGCAACAGGGCATCAAGGCTTGCCTCTAGACTAACTGTTCTAGGTAACGTAGCTGAGTGTAAGATAACTGAGCTTACTAGGTTGTCTGGATAAATAATTGCAACTTGGTACTGTTCAGCCAGATCATTAAGCGCTGTTTTTAGAGTGCTTTGTGCAGCAAACAGCTGCTTGGCATACAAACCAAACAGCATCAAAACACAGCAGAAAATACGCCACATTAACTTACATCCTCATTGCTAGAGGAAAATATTGTGCCTATTTTCAATGAAAGGTTTATGACAACATCATGTCAGTTTTCAGCCTTTTTACTTAGCTCAATGCTATCGGGGTATTGGTTTACATCAAGTGCATTTAGCTGAGCGATGAGCTTTGCAGCACCAAGAATGTCGTCAACAGCAAAGCGACCACTTACATGTATATCACTTGGTACATTACTTAATACCACAGGTTTTTCGCTATAACGATTTAACTGAAATAATGCATCATTGATAGACACGTTATCTAAGTCCAACCATCCTTGCTGCCAATCAGGTTGTGAGGCATTAAATTGCAAGACCTGTATTGTAGAATCACTTACTCGGGCACGCTGCCCTTTCACTAATTCAACGTGCTGCGTTCCATCTAAACTGGTTACTGAAACTTTACCATGAAAAACATCAACTAATGTTTCTCGCAATGTTTTGTCCACATTAAAAGCAGTACCAAGAACTTCGATCGTGGCATTGCCCGTATCAATTGTGAAAGGGCGCGATTCATCACGATGTACAGAAAAATATGCTTCGCCATTTGCTAAGGTTGCTTTTCGAGCATGGTTATTCTCACTGAATTCAAGTTGCGTATTCACGTTCATTGCGACCTGTGTACCATCAGACAAATTCACTTGTTGTGCTTTACCACTAGTAAATTGTTGAACAGCTACAAGATCAGAGGACGAAATGGACGGCTGTTCATTCACTGGCATTAAAGTCCACATGAAAATAGCAAAGCATGCTGCTACAGCACCGCCTCCCCAAGAATACTGCGCTAAACGACGGCGTTTTTTAGCCTGTTCGAGTTGTTCATTCTGTTGTGCATCCACCAGCTCAAGCGCGGCTAATAATGCAGGGTCGTCCCAAATAGCCTTTTCTAGCGCATTATCAGATTCATAATCATGTTGGTGTGAAGAATTCATCGTTGTCTCAATTGCTGGTAATACTAATATGACGGATTAACTGTCATGACGGGGACATTCATGTACTAAAAAATACTCAGCCATGGCATTTTTCAGCATATCCATTGCCCGTGAAATATGTTTTTTAACTGCTTCTTCTGAGATCCCCAAACTACTTGCAATCTCAGCTCGTGTTTGGCCTTTAATACGGCGGCGAATAAACACATCTCTGCGCAATGCCGGCATTTGCGACAAAACGCGCTGATAAAGTTCAATACGTTGCTCATATTCAAGTGCGGACTCAAGCGATAACGCCTCACTATGAGGCTCATGCTCTAAACTTTCTGGTGTTTTTTTCTGCTCACGGTGGTGATCTATTATCAAGTGCTGAGCCATCCGATAACCATATGCGAGCGGATTATCTATCACATCTAGGTGTTCTGATCTAAGTGCCTTGAGAAGTAGCTTCTGAAATAAATCATCCGCATCAGCACGCTCTGCCACTGCTTTGCAAAAAAAGCCTTTTAAAGCGTCTTGATTTGCTATGAAGCATTGTAAAAGTGTTCTGCTTTGCTCTGTGATCTTATTATCAAAGCCGTTAGTCATTGAAGGTAAAGACATATTTAAGTTAAAGGCTAGCTTATTTATCTGAGTATGACGTAAATGCTAGCCTAAAGGGGACAGCAGTTTGATGATCATTTGGTGACAGTTTTAAGTAACTATCGACTTAAAAGTGTCATGAAAGCTTCATTAAAAAATAGGTCCCCTTCTTTGTTAATGCAGCGTCTTTAGAGGCGAATTTAAACCAAATATTGCATTTAACAGGAATTAACCCTCATGACTTACCGTGCATTTTCATTATCACCTTTAGCGCTTGCTGTTGGCTCATTATTAATTGCTCCCACTTACGCAGAAGAAAACCCAGAGCCAATGGAAGAAATTGTTGTCACTGGCAGCTACATAAAAAGCTTAGAAAAAGCGATTGATTTAAAACGCACTAATATTGGCTTCTCAGATTCAATTGTCGCGTCTGATATCGCAGATTTCCCAGAACAAAACTTAGCAGAAGCTTTACAGCGTATGCCGGGTGTTACGATTGAGCGTAATAAAGGCCTAGGTCAAAAAGTAAATGTACGTAGCTTACCGTCTGAATTTACCTTTGTTTCTATTAACAACCTTGCGACAGCCTCAGGCAGTGGTGGCCGTGATGTTGAATTTGATATGTTTGCGTCAGAAATTATTCAAAGTGTCACCGTTAAAAAATCGCCAACAGCCGTAGATGAAGAAGGCGGCATTGCAGGCTCTGTTGCAATTACGACTGCTCGCCCATTTGACTATGATGGTCGTCAAATAGTGGCATCGGTTGAAGGCGCATATAACGATATCTCTGAACAAAGCGATCCTAAGTTTGCGTTTTTAGCGAGTAATACCTTTGGTGATTGGGGCGCGCTTGCTTCATTCGCTTATTCAGAGCGTACAAATAGAACAGATAGTAACTCTGGTATTGATTTTCGTCCTCTGTCACGTTGGACAGAAAAATCAGGTTCATCACAATGGCAATCAGACCAAACTGTTGACGTTTTAGAGCGCGATACGGGGATCACTATCAATGATCGCTTCGACAAAGATGAAACCAGCCGCGTTGTGTTTATAAATAAAGTCGGCGACAGAGCTTACTTAACTGAACAAGAAAAATGGGGCGCAACTTTATCACTACAATACAAACCGAGCAGTGAATTTAGCCTCACTTTTGATGCGCTACTGGGTAACTTTGATAATCATGAAGACCAGTATGATGCCGCAGCCTATTCAGCTTCAAGTATCAGTGCATTAGAAAAAATAAACAGTTACGATAACACCACCCTTGCAGATTATGGTATTACCGTTTTAACTGATGTTAACTATGCCGCAACGCAGCATGAGTTTTTAAGCAAAGAAAATAGTAGCGATACAGACTACCAGCAATTTAGCTTAACCCTTGATTGGATGATAGGTGACTGGGAAGTTTACGGTGTCGTTGGCTACAGTGGTGCAGATAAATTAGCTGAGACAACTAATTTAAAGCACACTGCTTATGGCCCAACTCGCACTCGTTACACATCAACAGGCGGTGAAACCATTGCCAGCGATAACCCCGACACATTCGATATGTATAATTCTCCTGAAGCTTATACATTTGATTACTATGAAGTAAATCTTGAAGATATCTCTGATGACAAATATGCAGCTCAACTCGATTTTAGCCGCCATTTTCAACTAGATTTCTTCCCTGCATTATCAAAAGTTCAGTTTGGTGCGCGTTATACTGATAAATCAAAACAACGTAATTATGGTAGCAACCGAATCACAGGCCCTAGCGCAGGTGATTCATCGTGGGTAGGCACACGTACCTTAGCTGATAGCGAAATACATACTATTTCAGATTTAGTGTCAGGTGGTGAGTATTTATCTGACGTATCGTCTAAACAAGACTGGAGTCAAATTTCAAATAGCTATGCGCGTAATGAATTACGTTACGATGGTTTCGGCGTTGACTACGCACCAGATCAATTCTACGAAGTGTCAGAAAAAACCACCGCCATTTATGCGATGGCTGATTTTGCATTTGAAATTGGCACCTTACCTGCCACTTTAAATACCGGTGTTCGTTACATTGATACCAATGTAGATTCTTCAGGATATCACCAAGTGCAAGCTAATGATGGCAGTACAAACTATACGCCAGCACCTATCTCAAAAGAAGGTAACTATAAAGAAACTCTACCTAGCATTAACTTTAGCTTAGAGCTTACTGACAACTTACTATTCCGCGCGGCAGCATCAGAAACCTTTATCCGCCCAGCATTAACGGATATTGCTTATAAACGTACTGTGAGTTTAAGTGAATTTAAATACCGCGATGGTAACCCTGATTTAAAACCAACTTATGCAGATCAATGGGAAACCGGCCTAGAGTGGTATTTAGAAGAAGGTGGTTTACTTGCTGTTTCATATTTCGAAAAAGAAATTGAAGGCGTAGTGCGTGAATCTCTAACAGGTGTTGTTAATGATGTAACTAAATATAATGACAATGGTACTGTGGATGGCGTTTACGACTTTGATGTTTATCAAAAAGTAAATGCAGATGGTTCGTACGATGTAAGTGGTATCGAGTTCATTGCACAAATTCCATTTGCACGTTTTCACCCAATGTTACAGGGGTTCGGTATTAACGCTAACTATACGACGCTTGATAACTCACTTACAGGTGCCTCTGATTTAGCGATTCCAACACCACCAGAAGGCTTAGCTGACGAAACCTACAATATTACTTTCTACTACGAAAATGACAGCTTTGATGCGCGTATCTCATACAACTATAAAGACAAGTATGTAGAGTATATTGAACGCGATATGTACCCTGTTTACCGCGATGCCTACGGTCAAACAGATATCTCGTTAGGCTATCAAATAAACGACATGTTTAAAGTCACTCTTGAGGGGATCAATATCACAGATGAAGAAACAACGGGCTACACTATTGCTCCGGCTTTCCCAACTATGTATGAGTTCTCAGGTCGTCGCTTCTCATTAGGCTTACGCGGCAATTTCTAAATACATTATTGGGGCCTTTGCGCCCCAATTTTTTTCAGCAAGGCAACTTAAATGCGATTATTAACGCTATTTTCACTGCTTTTTGTGGCGCTTCAAACCTATGGCAAAGAGCTAAACACACAAATTGCATTTATTCCCGATGTTCATTTTCACGATATCTATGCTGACTTTATCCAAAGCGGCTTTAAAGGGGTAAAACTAGATAGCCAAACCAAACCCGTTGCAATTCGCAGCATGAAAGCACAGCTTCACTCAACGCGACTTTTTAATGAAAACTACTTTGCTCTGATAGCGGCTTTAAATGATATTGCCGAACGCGGTGTGAAATTAGTCGCTTTGCCCGGAGATTTTACTGACGATGGACAGCCCGCTCACCTAAAGGGGCTAAAAGCATTATTAAATGATTACACAAAACGCTACGACATGCGTTTTTTTGCTATTCCAGGAAACCATGATCCTGTTAAACCTATAAAAACCGCGGCAGGTAAGTCTGACTTTTTGAACGATGAAGGACGCGAAGTTGCTATCTTTAGCCGAGATCATAAAAACTGTAAAGCGTCACAGACCGACACTTTGTTTTGCGATGATGGCATTGCTCATGGAGGCTATCAAGAGATTGTCTCTGCTATGGCTGATTTTGGTTTAATGCCTAGTAGCCAAGATTTGCTTTGGCAAACACCTTTTGCAAGTGATCATGCAGCCTTGTCAGAACGCCAATTTCAACAGTGTAGCGAGGATAAACAACACTGCGTAATGCTCCCCGACACCAGTTATCTAGTGGAACCCGTTGCTGGATTATGGCTTTTAGCCATAGATGCCAATGTGTATTTACCTGAGTTTAAAAACAACCAACTAACATTCAAAGGCTCTGGAAATGCTGGATACAATAAAGTACTTACTGAAAAACCATATTTAATAACTTGGATAAAGCAAATTGTGAGTGCAGCAAAAAAGCAAAATAAAACGCTTATTGCATTTAGCCATTTTCCGATGGGTGAGTTTTACGATCAACAAAGTGCATCGATTAAAGAGCTGTATGGCAGCGATGCTTTTCAGCTCACTAGAGAGCCAACTAGCAATACACAAGCGACCTTAGCGGAAACTGGACTACGTTTGCATATAGGCGGCCATATGCATATGAATGACACCAGCTTGATTAAAACTGCAAAAAATACCCTTTATAACATTCAAGCTCCTTCAATAAGTGCATACCGTCCGGCGTACAAATTGGTCAGCATCATAGGCAGTAAAGCCAAAGTTGATACCGTACTTCTTGATTCTATTGCTGGCTTTGACACGCTATTTCCTGCCTATGAAAAAGAATACAGTTACTTAGCAGAGCATAATCCAGATGAAAAATGGCTTGCGGATATCCTAGATAGTGAAGACTATCACCAGTTTACTTTGCGGCATCTCGCAGGCCTTACGCGTTGGCGTTTTATACCAAGGGAATGGCCGGAAAGTTTTAGAAGCGTGTTACTCTCATTCAGTTTCCACGAGCTATTAGGATTATACGACAGTCCAATAAATAAGCCTTTAACACAACACTCTGAGCGCGCGCTGAAAGGAGTCACTCTATTTGAGTTTATACGCGATTTTTATTTACTCAGAAATGCAGGGACTTTGGCATTTGAAGACATTCCTACAACACACCTAAAAGCATACAAAGTCATGGCCCAGCAAATAAATACAATGGGGCAATGTATACCCAAAGATGTGGGGGAAATAGCACAAACCGTTGATGTTTGTACGCTACAGATAGGTCTTAGCAAAGCGCTTATAATTTTTGAAAAGCTAGCAGATGGTGAAAACGATCGCTGCTTGATGATTGATCTAAACTTAAATGCAAACAAACCAGCAAAAGCATGTCGCCCTTAATAAAAAAGGCACCTAAATAGGTGCCATTTTTATTGTGCTTAGTAATTACTGAGCATGTGCTGCAGCACGGAAAATCGTGTTAGCTAACATTACATTCATACCTTCAAGGTAAGCACGGTAAGTTGGTGATTGTGTAAAACCAATCACCATACCTTTGCCTTGCGGTTGATGAACAAGCAATGGCTTATACGCAAGCTGTGCTTTATTTTGCTGCCACAGATAACCACTTGCTAGCACATCATCTTTACCTGTAAACCAGGCTAGGTTTTTACCTGAGTTAAGTTTTATTGGCGTGTAAATATCATTACCGTAAGCCACTGCAACTAAGCTTTTATCGACCCCAGCGGTTAACCAATGCTCTTGGTCTACTTCAACATTCGCAAGTACACCGGCTACATAGTCTGGCGATGTATGTGGCTCAATGCTCGCTGCTTTTAAATCATCGCGAGAAGTGAATAACTGCCCTGCCACTTTGCTGCTTTTATCATCGCTGCTGTCGGCTTTATCTTCTCGGTAAGCTTGCTCGCGCTTAACATCCAATAAACCGTAATCAGCGTTGGTGGTAAAACGGTTAGCATT
Organism: Pseudoalteromonas sp. PAR1; assembly: GCF_947311895.1. NCBI lineage: Bacteria > Pseudomonadati > Pseudomonadota > Gammaproteobacteria > Alteromonadales > Pseudoalteromonadaceae > Pseudoalteromonas > Pseudoalteromonas sp. PAR1. The sequence continues at coordinate 89,525 of NZ_CAMZMY010000011.1, forward strand.
ACCGAGGGCAATCAACACGCCGCCTGCATCAACCCAGCTTTTTAAATTAGCCGCGCCCGATTTACCGAGTGCTTGCTCGTAATTACCTTCTGGTAAAATAAGCACTTGGTAATCACTTAAATCAGCCCATGCAAGCATTGGCGTACGAATCGCTGTGACGGGGTAACCAAGCTGTCTTTCAATAACAAAACGGGTATTACCGGCGCTTAGCTCACTGGTCGGTGCATCCCATGCAATCGCCACTTTTGGTGCGACCATTGGCACTGTTTTGTTACTACCAAAGCTTGGGCCTTCAATCACCCAGCTTGAGTCAACACCATTTACTATTGCACCTGTTTGCTCAGCAATTTGGCTAACCTTGGTGAGTAGGTCTTTATCGTTTAGGCGCTTTTCGATTACTAAGCTACCCGCTGGGTAGTTAGTTTTATCACCTAATACAAATGCTTGGTCAGCACTTTTCAGTTTAATGCCAGCTTGCAGTGCTGAGGTTAAAAAGCGTGCTGCGGCCGTATCACCCCAAGCAACAATATAAGCCACTGAGGCTTCTGGGTTATTCACTTTGCCAAGCAATGTGTAGTCGGCCTTAACCGCTTTACTGTCTGCGCTTACAGCACGACCACAGCTATCGCTATCAACATTAAACATCATTGGCAGTGACCAACCTGTTACATCGTAAATTTCATCACCTAGGTTACGAGCGCGACGTCTTTCTTGCTCTTTGACAAATGCCTCAGCCATATCAACTTGGTCGGTAAAGGTGGTACGCACAAATACCCCACGCGGCTGCGCGGTATCAATAAAATAGCTACCCGCTTCATACTTAACGCCACAGGCTTTGAAGTCTTCGGTTGCTTGCTTAACTTCAACACCATGCTCAGCCATTAAGGTTGCGAGTCTATGAGCGCCTTCACGGTTACTTTGCTTAGGTAAGATATAAACACGCTCTTTGCTATCTTTACCCGAATCGATCGCATCGACTTGATATTGGTAAAAATCACCCAGTAATTTTTCACGCTGATTGGCAGCCCCTTCGGCAGTCGAAATTGAGGCCACAAACTGACGTTTAACAGTATTAAAATAAGTGAGTAGCTCGCCGGTATTTTTCTCAAATACATGACCACGAGCTGAGCCTACTTCATAAGTTGATGCAGACGCACCATAAAAAACAGGCCAGCTATCACCGTAACCTGGGTAAAAGGCATCAAAAATTTCACGGGTAAAATAATCAAAGCCAAACTCATCAAAATACTTCGCGTGATTTTGCCCAATCGCATCCATGTTAGCGATTTGAGTTTTCGTCATATGCGGATTAAATGGCTGAGCAGCCGGTGCAAAGTAGTAAGATTGGTCGCCGCCCATTTCATGAATATCAACCACCACTTGCGGTTTATACTTATTGATTGCGGCCACTCTGCCTTTACTTTCAGGCTGAGTAAGCGCTAACCAATCACGGTTCATATCAAACAAATAATGGTTTGTTCGGCCTCTTGGCCATGGCTCATTATGCTCTGCACTTAACCTGTCTGCGCTGTGCTCAAGACCCACAGTTGCATAATAACGAGTAACAAAGCGCTCACGGCCATCAGGGTTTTGTAATGGGTCGATAAACACCACAGTGTTATCTAAAATTTTGCTGTTAACAGCATCATTCGGGGCTGCGAGTAAGTGATATGCAGTAAATAATGCAGCATCGGTTGAGCTAATTTCATTACCGTGCACGGCATACTGAAGCCACACAGACGTCGGTAAATTTTTAATTAGTGACTTAGCTTCTTTTTCAGAGGTAATACGCGGATCAGCCAAGGCTTGGGTGTTATTGGCGAGGGTTTCTAATGAGCGAATATGATCCGCAGTGCCAACCACTGCATAAACCAGTTCACGGCCTTCCCAGCTGTTTGCGTACTTAAACACTTTAATACGATCAGGCGCCGCTTGTTCTAGGGCGCTAAGATAACGACGCATATCGCTATAATTGGTAATGCGCTCACCTACATCGTACCCAAGCACTTGTTTAAATGTTGGAATTTGCTGATTGTAAGCGGTGCCCGGCCACATTGCTTCGGTATTCGTTGCACTGGCATTAAAGCTTGCCGTTATTGCCACAACACTGACTGAAATGGCGTTTATTATTTGTTTGGCGCTCATTATTTTTCCCAAGTAAAAGTATCTGCTTTGTACATTACAAAAGTATTGAAAATAAACAAATTAAAAACGTTAGACTGGCATAAAATAGAGACATAAAAAAACCGCAGCGATTACTGCGGTTATTATTCACATAGCTTAGTTATTTAACTAAGGTCATTTCATCTAGTAGGTAACCTGCGTTATCAACTTCTTCCATTAACCAAAGCATGTATCGAATATCAACGTGAATTGCACGGGTGATCTTGGCGTTAAAGTACCAATCTTTGGTGATTGATTCATAAGTCGAGTCAAAATTAAGGCCCACTAATTCACCTTTACCATTCATTACTGGCGAACCTGAGTTACCCCCAGTGGTATCAGCGTTACTTAAAAAGTTTACAGGAACTGAGTTTACCTCAAGTGGTTTAGCCGCTTGTGGCTCACAACCAAAGCTGAATAAACTACAGCTGACACCTGGTAAACCTAAGTCACCGCGGTAGTACGCACCAAACGCTTGCTTTTTATATGCTTTAAGTACTTTATCTGTAACAACAAATGGTTTTTCACCTGTGTGTTTAGCTACTAAACCACGTAGTGATGTAAAAGGTGTTTTATACACAGCATCTGCTGCTGGGTAACCATCAACTTGTGCATAGCTTACGCGTAAAGTGCCATTTGCATCTGGGTAAACTGGCTTACCTTTAGCGTTGTTGAAAGCGATCACTGCTTGCATATATTGCGGACGAATTTCAGCTAAACGACCGGCCATTTCTTTTTCATCAGCTTCTTGTGCCATGTTGGTATCGTATAGGGCAACAGCAAGCTTTATGAATGGGTCGTTTGATGCTTCAAACTCTGCGACAGATTTACCAATCCAGTTAACGCGTGCTGCTACATCTGTAAGCTCTGTATTAGCATAAAAAGAAGCAATAATCGCTTCAAGCTCGGCTTGGGTAGTGGTATCTGTGATACCTAAGCCGTCGTTTAATGCCGCAACTTGGGCTGCTTTATCTTGCGCTAAATAGTTACCTAAGTAGCTTAACCATAAGGCTTTATCGACCTCAGGCGTAAATTGCTTTTGCAAGCGCTCTAAACGGGCTTTAAGCATAGGAAGGTCGCGCTCTTGGTAACCCATTTCGCGCTCTGCATTAGGCTTTTCGCTCTCTTTTGCTAAGCGGTATAAACGAATCGCCGTGCTTAGTAAGTCTGCGCGTTTTGCATAATCAAAGTAAAAGTGACTTTGTTGCTGTGCGTGCGCTTCTACTAATAATGACTTTAATGCGTGATATGAATCTGCGTAAGCTTTACGTTCAGCACTTTGTGCAAACCAAGCTAGGTACTCTTGCTCTTGTGCGGCTTTAATACCCGGAATATCCGTTACTTTAAAGCCATCTTGTAAGCCTTCCAGTTTCTTTAAACGGTTGTTAGTGCTTTTTACACGAGAGGCGTATTTTACCTGTGCTTGCTCATCGCCTTTGCTTTGCTTGGCAATCACATCAAGGGTCATGTTGTAAGTATTAAGCAATGTTGGGTAATACCAACTCGCTGAATAGTTTACTTCGTCTGCAAGCTTATAGCGGCTAGTACGCCCCGGATAACCTGCCACCAGCACGCCATCACCTAAACTTACGCCGCTGGTATTCACTTTTAAGAAAGATTTTGGCTCATAAGGTACGTTATCTTCGCTGTAATCAGCAGGTTTTCCATCTTTACCAACATAACCACGTACAAAGGTAAAATCGGCCGTATGACGTGGGTATTCAAAGTTATCGATGTCACCACCAAAGTTACCCAGCGCTTCTGCCGGGGCATACACTAAGCGCACATCTTTGATCATGAGTTGCTTGATCATGAAGTACTCTAGCCCATGATGGAAATCACGTACCGTACAACGGTAGTTAGGATCTGACTCACACTCACTGATCAAGGCTTTGCGGTTTGCTTGAATCGCCTCATAACGGTCTTTGCCGTGTAGATCCGCTGGTAAGTTACCCAGTACGCGATCTGTTACATCATCCACTTGTTCAGTTACGTACAAACGCTCTTGCGGGCCTGCTGGTAATTCTTTTGACAAGTCAGCTGCTAAAAAGCCTTTTTCAATTAAGTTATTTTCTGGTGTGCTGTTATTTTGAATCGCGCCATAAGCACAGTGATGATTAGTTACCGCTAAGCCTTTTGGTGACACAAATGACGCAGAGCAATAGCCTAAACCAACCACTGCATTGAGTGGATATTGGTTAAGATCTGCCACTTGTGAAGCCGGTAACTCAATACCAACGCGGTCAAACTCGCTTTGTAATTGTTTTAATTGATGCGGTTGCCACTGCCCTTCATCAGCGTGTGCGCTACCTACAGCGACAACACCCATAAGTGCTAATGAAGTAGTAATAATATTTTTTTTAATCATGTTAATCCCAGTCAGTGCAAAGCACTATTCCATTGTTGCCTTAAAAAATCGCGCTAAGACTACCATAACCTTGATTGAGTAAAGGGATATTGCGATTAACAACAGCTTAGTTAGTAGCCGCGAATTCATCGAAATGTGCTTTGCAATGATTGTAAAACGCGTTGGTTAACCTATTCATGGGGGTTGATGCCGACGTAATAAACCCATAGGTTAATTCTATTTTTGGTATAAATGGCACTAATTTCAGCGCGTCATCTTGGTACTGCTTAGCAAGCAACTCATTCACTATCGATATACCCACATTGTGCTTTACCAAGGTGCAGGCTGTTGTCACGGTATGCGTTTCAACACGTACATTAACGCGGATATTATTTTGTAAAAAAGCATGCTCTATTTGCTTACGCGAATGACGGCCTCGACCTAATAACACTAAGCTCTCATCACGCAAATCTTGCGCTGTTAGCTGCTTTGCATCTGCAAATGGATGACTGCTTGATACCGCACACACTAAATGGCTGGTGACAATGGGTTCACACCACAATCCCTCGTGATTTTCAGGAAACTGTATAAAGCCACAATCGAAGGCTTTATTTGCTACAAGCTCACATGCTCTAGCAGGGCTATGGCTATCTAAACTAATTTTTACATTCGGATGTAATTTAACAAATGACGCCACCGCCTCTGCTAACGGGCCTGCTACAAAGCTACTCGGGGCAACGATATTAAGTTCACCAACATGTGATTGATGAATGTTCTTAGCAAGTTGCTCAACACGATACACACTGGCTAACGAAATTTCGATTTGTTTATGTAATGCAATTGCTTCATCGGTCGGAAATAATCGCGCTTTTTCTCTGTAAAACAATGAAAAGCCAACGTTATTTTCAAGCTGAGCAATCAAACGGCTAACTCCGGGTTGCGTGAGTCCGAGCTGTTTTGCAGCCCCCGTTGCTGAGCCAGTTTTCATAACTGCATCAAAGGCTTCCATACTGTTTAAGGTTATTTTTTGGGTGTTTTGCGTCGATACATTCATAACAATTTGTTATAGCTTGATGATGATATCTCATAATATTGCATAGCTTTTAGGAGTGAGTAAAGTGCTTAGCTGACAACAACAAAATAACTATAACCTCTCGGAGTGTAACAAATGGAATATTCAAGATTTAAGCATTCAGTGATATCGCTTGCTGTTGCTACAGCTTGTATGAGCACATCACAATACGTACTCGCAGAAGAAACATCAGCAGAAAAAAACGTCGAAGTAATTGCGGTTACTGGCTCTCGTATTAAACGCCAAGAAGCAACAGCGAGCCCAGTACAAAACATTGATTTAGAAGCCCTGCAGGCAAATGGCTCATTATCACTCGGAGAGGCATTACAAGAGCTTCCTTCGGTAGGCTCAAGCCTAAATGGCAATGGGTCAGCCGGAACAAGTCACGGCGCATCAAGCTTAAATCTAAGAAACTTAGGGGCTAATCGCTCATTAGTGTTAGTGAATGGCCATCGCTGGGTGAATGGCGCTGGTACCCGTGGTTTCCGTGATTTTGTTGACATGAATACCATTCCTCAAAACATTGTTAAACGTGTTGAAGTTTTACAAGACGGCGCAACTGCGATTTATGGCGCTGATGCGATTGCTGGGGTTGTGAACTTATATACCTATAACGATTACGAAGGCCTAGAGGTCAAAACCAGCTACGGTGAAACATCTGAAGGTGATAAAGAAACCTTTAGCCTTGATTTGTTGTCAGGCACTAATATTGGCGAAGCCAACCTGATGTTTGCCGCAAGCTATGTTGATCAAAAACCAATTTATACCCAAGACCGTAAGTTAACTGCAGTGCCACTTAATGGCTTAACGGCATCGACACCTGAAGGTTATTTTGCTGAAGATAACTTAGCCGATGTTGTTGATTTTACAATTCCATCGGCAGGCATCACCCGCGATCCAAATAGTGATGGCAGTAGTATAGATAGCTGGCGAGCAGTCAACAGCGATGACACCTTTAACCGCTATTACAATAACTATGTCACGGGTCCGAGTGAGCGCTCATCTTTATATACGCAGCTTGTAATGCCGTTTGGCTCTGTGAATTTTAAAGCTGAAGCACTTTATAACTTACGTGAGTCAGATCAGCAATTTTCGCCTGCTCTTTCATCTATTCGTGGCAGCCGCGGTTTTACAATCGCAGATGATCCGCGTGTTAATCCATTTGGCGTTGAATTCTCAGGCAAAGATTTTAAGCACAGCTCGTTTTTTATGAATAATGGCTATCGCGTTAATGACCAAAAGGTCGAAACGACACGCTTTGCAATGGGACTTGAAGGCGAAGTATTTGATGATTGGAGCTGGGATACATTTGTATCTTGGGCGAAAAATAAAGGCGAATTTACCTCTAATAATCAAATGGATTTAGACAAACTAGCGCTAGGTTTACGTGCCTGCGATACCAGCGGAATTGCTGGTGATGTGTCTGATATTGCAGTGGGTTGTGTGCCAGTAAATGTTTTTAACCCACTGACCGACGAGATGGTCGATTACGTAAACTTTACCGGTTACGACAAAAACGAAGCAAGCCAAGTCGACTTTACGGCCAACATTACCGGCGCCCTTTACGAGCTACCAGCGGGTTATATTGGTGCAGCATTTGGTATTGAATACCGAAAAGAAAAAGGTAAAGACACGCCAGATAGCACTATCAACGCTGATCCTCGTATTAATACCTACAGAACAACCACCTCTTCGCCACGTGAAGGGACTATTGGTGAGTACGATTTAAAAGAAGCCTACGCTGAATTTAGTATCCCATTGCTCGCTGATCTCCCACTTGCAGACTACCTAGAACTGAGTTTAGCGGCACGTTACTCTGATTACAGCACCTTTGGCTCAACAACCAATAGCAAAGTGGGCTTACTGTACACCCCATTTGAGCAGCTGACACTACGGGCAAACTGGGCTGAAGGCTTTAGAGCACCATCTATTTTAGAGCTGTTTGAAGGTGAGCGTTTGACTTACAGTGCTGTATCGGACCCGTGTTCAACAGATGCCAGCTTACCCGGCTGTAGTGGTGTACCCAGTGGCTATACTCAACAGTTTACTAACGTTCAAGTAACCACGGGCGGCAACCGTCAGTTAGTGCCTGAAACCTCTATAAATAAAACCGTTGGTTTGGTTTACGAATCTAATTTAATCGAAAACCTTAGCTTTAGCTTAGATTGGTACGAAATAAAAATAAACGACACCATTAGTGAGTTTGGTGCACAAAACAACCTTGATTTATGTGCCTACCAAAATAAAAACTGCGACACCATTACCCGTGACAGCAGTGGTGAAATCCTTGATATTTTAGACGGCCCAGTAAACCTAAACGCAACCCGCGTTTCTGGAGTCGACTTTGTAACTTACTACAGCTTACAAACAGATTATGGTGATTGGTCGTTTAACGCCAATGTTTCTAAGCTAAATGAATTAACCGAATACACGACCTTGTCTGATGGCTCTGTTGAACGTGAAGATTTAGCAGGTACAGCTGCTTCAAGGGAATCTTATCCTGAGTGGCGCAGCACCTTTTCTAGCACTTGGAAACATGATGCATGGTCAGCCAACTATAACTTGCGTTATATCGGTTCGACGACCGAGCAAGTATCTGGTGAACCATGCGATATTGGCTCTGTCACCTATCACAATATTTCTGCTGGCTATCAGTTTGAAAATAACTTAGCGGTGAAATTAGGGATTAATAATTTAGCCGATAAACAGCCACCAGCCTCATTGACTAATTTAAACATTAACTTTGATCAAAACACTTATAACCCAACGGGGCGTTATATGTATTTACAGCTGACTTACTCACTGTAATGAAAGTCGCGATGCCTGCCAAAGTGGCAGGCAACTTTATGAAGTAGTTAGGAGAAGAATCTATGGAGCCGGCTTTCAGTTTATTAACCCCAAGCCAAACAGCAGTCTTACCGTTAGTGTTTGATTCACCACACAGCGGTATTCATTGTCCTGCGGACTTTAATACCCAAGTGCCTGTTGAATTTATAAAAACCGGTTGGGATGCATTTATCGATGATATTTGGCAACCCGTTGTAGAGCAAGGTGGGTACTTATTACATGCACACTTCTCGCGTATGTATATTGATCCCAACCGCGCACCAACTGATATTGATCCCGAGCTACTAGATAAGCCTTGGGAAATTTGTCAGCCAACAAAGTACAGTGAGCGTGGTATGGGCTTAATTCGCCGTTTTGCGTTACCCAATAAGCCAATGTATGACCGCAAGCTAACACAAGCAGAAGTATTACACCGCATTCATCACTATTACACGCCCTATCATCAACAACTACAGACACTGTTGGATGCCTTGCATAGTCAGTTTAAAGGTGTTTGGCATATTGACTGTCATTCGATGAAGTCGATTGGAAATGGGATGAATATAGATGCAGGGATAAGTCGTCCTGATATTATTCTAGGTGATCTTGATGGAACCTCAGCAAGCGGTGAGTTTGTAGACGTTATTGCTAAAGCCTTTGCCGATAAAGGTTATAAAGTAGTTAAAAACAAGCCTTATAAAGGTGGTTACTTAGTTAGTCATTATGCTGATATAGCTGCTAACCGCCACTCTGTGCAAATAGAGATTAATCGCGCTTTATACATGCATGAACAACGATTTGAAATGAACGATAATTATCAACATTTTAAGAGTGATACTGCCTATGTAGCTCAACAATTAGCGAGTTATGTGTCGATGCAGATAGGAAGGTAACAATGAATATGCCCCCACCGAATAATAGTAAAAAGGGTATGAATCCGATCATCATACTACTAAGTATTTTGTTCCTAGCCATGCTACTTACCTATTTCGTTGATTCAGGTTCGTATCAAAGAGATGGTAATATCGTTGTTCCTAATAGCTACCAAGTAATTGAGAAAGATAGCTCTTTTAGCAATTTATTTAACTACCAACAGGCTGATCAAATAAAAGCTGAGCCAGTGAGCCTCATAGGAACATTTTTAGCGATCCCTACTGGGTTAGAGCAAGGTGCTGGTCTTATTTTTATGGTGCTAATCATTGGTGGTATGTTTGGCATATTAACTAAGGCAGGCACTGTAGATGCTGGCCTTGAGCGGCTATTGAGCTTAGTGCAAGGCAATATTTATGTTCTGGTGATTATTCTTATGATCGCCTTTTCAGCCGGTAGCACCTTTTTGGGCTTAGCCTCTGAGTACCTTTTGATTATCCCTTTAATGGTTGGCATGGCCAATCGCTTAGGGCTGCCGAATATCATTGGTTTTGCGATTGTCTGTGTTGCCGTGAAAGCCGGTTATTTATCATCAGTAACTAACCCGTTGCCGCTCACTATTGCGCAACCACTACTTGGCTTACAAATATTTAGTGGTGCAAGTGTGCGATTCTTTTTTTACCTAGCATTTTTAGTTGTTGGAATAGGCTTTGTAATGATAATGATTAAACGGCATGGCTTTAATAACGAGCAAGTTCACTTTCATGCCGAAAAATTATCAACACGCCACGTTTCTATGCTTCTCACACTAGCTGGGGGCATTGCATTATTAGTTTATGCATCAACCTATTGGCATTGGAAACATCATGCCTTAAGTGCTTATTACATTGCCCTTAGTATGATACTTGCTTGTATTTCTGGGCTTAGCGCAAATCAAGCCGCCCAAGCATTTGTAGATGGCATGAAAAAAGTACTGCTTGCAAGCATACTGATTGGCGTAGCAACTGCTGTAGCCGTCGTTTTAAAGCAAGGTATGATACTTGATTCTATTGTGCACTTTTTAATGTCATTTATTGGCGAAGGCAATGCCTATGTTGCTGCTACAGGTATGTTTGTATCACAATTGTTGTTGGACTTTTTGATCCCCTCAACGTCAGGCCAAGCTGCAGTTAGTATGCCTATTTTAGGCCCTGTGGGTAGTTTAGCGGGAGTCTCTGAGCAAACCACGATAGTGGCGTTTTTATTTGGTAATGGCATCACGAATATTCTCACACCCACTTCGGGCACACTGCTAGCCTACCTAGCAACAGCTCGCGTTGGTTGGGGTGAGTGGGCTAAATTTATTTTTCCGTTGTGGCTAACATATATTGTTCTGGCTGTGGTGCTTTTGCAGATTTCGGTATTTATAGGGTTTTAAACATCAAGAAATACCCCTTGCTGAGAGTCTGAGTGCAAGGGGTATCATTATTAATATGATTTATTAAGCATTTGCTTTTAAAAAGTCATAAAGCTCATCTTTTAGCACGGCACGTTGATGCTTCTTTTCATGCATGTCAGCATCTTCAATGGGTGAGTTTTGCAATTCAAGCTCACGGATTTCTTTATCCATATCATCGTAACGCTGCATCGTTTTTTTAAAATGAGCGTCAGTTTTCACAAGACTGTGGATTAATTCATTAAACTCTGGAAACTCATTTAACAACGAGTGTTTTTCACCTAGCATGGGCAACTCCTTTGACTAAAAATAAGGTTCAACTTCACTGTATCACGGCCTAAAATAGAGTCAATGCAGCAACCTTGTTCAAGATCAATAATGCAATCAATTCAGAAAAACGGCCTAAACATTTACCTTTAGCAAGGCTGATTTCTCGTATTAACTTCGCTAAAACTTAAATTGATTAACCAAGCTTCTTAATTGCTCTCCTAATCGAGCGAGACTTTGACTCACTTCCATACTTTCTTCAGATGCTTCCATTGTTTGCTGGGAAATTTGCACAATAGAATTGATGTTTCTATTGATATCTTCCATGGTTGTGGTTTGCTCTTCAGCAGCTGTCGCAATTTGCGTATTCATATCGTTAATCGTATCCATTGACGAAAAAACAACATCAAGCGACTGACCAGCTTCTTGTGAACTTGCTACTGAGGAGTTACCAAATTCTTTGCTTTGTTTCATTGCGTCTACTGCTCCTTGAGAGCCTTTTTGTAAACGCTCAATCATCGCGTTTATTTCTGCTGTGCTTTGCTGTGTTCGCGCTGCAAGCGAGCGAACCTCATCTGCTACAACGGCAAATCCCCGGCCTTGCTCTCCTGCTCGAGCAGCCTCAATTGCCGCATTTAGCGCAAGTAAATTTGTTTGCTCCGCAATGCCGCCTATTACATCGAGTACCTTACTAATTTCAACCACATCAGTGGCTAACGCCCCAATTACTTGAGAAGATTTCTCTACTTCACTGGCTAGCTGTTGAACAGAAGAAATAGATTGCTGTACCACACTTTTAGCCGCTTTCGTTTCATTACTTGCTTCATCGGTTGACTGCGCCGCATTTGCTGCACTACGCGCAACTTCTTGCGCAGTCACTGTAATTTCATTCATTGCCGTAGCAACTGAATCAGTCTCTGTACCTTGTTGTAATATCGCCTCTTTTGAACGGATACTTATATCTCTTTGCCTATCTGTTGAATCAACAATTTCGTTGGTAGCAGTCGAAATTTCTTGTACCAGAACTTGCACCTTATAAACAAACTGATTAAATGCTCTAGCTAACTGCCCGAGTTCATCTTGCGATGATGCGTCAACTCGCTGAGTTAAATCTCCTTCCCCTTCAGCGATACTCTCCATGCTATTTAATAAAGTGTCTATTGGTGCTAATACCGTTTTATAAGAAACGATCAAGACAAGAGCACCGATGACAATAGCAATGGCTGTTAAAGACAGAATGCCAAAAAAAGCTTGATTAAGAACTTCTGCCGCTTTTTCATCTGCGTTGTCTGAAAAAGCATCAGCCTCTTCGGCTATCTCTTCAAAATAAGCATCGGCATTATCAACATCAACTTCTAATTCTTCTGTTAATTGATCGGCAAGCGCTTCTGCTGATAACTGATCTCGATAAGAATCAAATAAAGCATCTTCATTATTTGCGCTAGTTACCCAATTATTAAATGAAGCGATCAGTACTTTTGCATCTTCCTTATCTTCGTCTGACTCAGCTAAATTAGTAAGCACAGTAAAATATTCATCAGCTTGTTTAGCTAGGGCTTCAAATTCTTTTTGAATATTAGGAAGGTTAGCAGGGTCTTCCTCAGCTAAGTACTCACCCGAGGTATCCTGCATTTCAATAACCAAACGCTGTAACTTTAAAGCGGCTTCAACAACTGGGTAGTCACTTTCAAATAGAGAACCAAGCACATCATTCACGGCACTCGCAGAGCCGCCTCGAGCGACAAGCGCATCGCCTTCATCTTCTGCTTTTTGCATTTCTTCTTCATTTTCAACTGCAAATTCATCGAGCATACTGATCAGCTTTGCACCTGAACTATCAAACTCATCGAGTAATTTCTCAGAGATGATTTCTTTTTCAAGTTCAATTAGCTTCTGTTCAGACATTTTTAGAGCATGAGATAAAAACTCATCTTGCTCGGTAGACGCTTTTTTTATTAACGCTACTCGCTCAGGTTTACTAATTAAAGTGAGTAGCTCTTGCTCTGTGTCATCAAATAGCTTTGCTAGCTCTTTAATTTCAGCGGTTCGGGCTTTTAATTCGGGGATTTCTTCACTTGCTAAGATCTCGTTAGCGACTTTTGCGGACTCCCACAAATTTGCAATCAAATCATCCGTAGTTTCCATCACTGGCACAACTTCATCACTGAGTTGATTAAGCTGATTTTCAAGCTGGTTAACGTAATACAAAGAGAGTATTCCTGATAACACGATCAGCATACACATCAATGATAAGCCTACGCTTAGCCTACCTTTTATGGTTCCTAGCATGGACTGAATCATAATCTTAACCCCTATAATAAGACTTTACAGGTAAATACATATTTCTATTGTTCGCGCCGCAATAGCGACAAATTACTCAGTCAATAATCTTCAGACAGAACCAACACTTCACAGGTGGGCATTAGGTAGTTTTTTACAGACTTAAACACTGTTGCAGCATGCACCTACAGTAATAAGAACTGTGCAGCCACTAATAAATTGCCATCATATTAAGAATAAAATACTAAATTAAGTTGTGGGATTAAGCTTAGTACAAAATCAAAAATATGTAACAAAGCATTAACTTAATTCAGTGGGTGATAAATTATGCTGTTTTTAAACGCAATAGTGGGATAGAAATCAGAGTTTGCTCTACTTAAATAGTCATATTTTTCATAAAGAATACTGAATACAAAAGGATTTTTGCCAGTATGTTTGTGTTTGCCAACTCGACTATCGTAGCCGTATGTAAGGCAAGAATAGGCCTTTAAGCCTATTCTTAACATTAATAACGCTCTTTTGAATACTCAAGCTGGTTTAAGAGATCTCTACTCAACCTAGCCGTAGACTAATTTTGGCTTCGTTCATTCGAGAAGTTTTATATTATTTACTCGATTTTTATACTCATAACTTTGAGTCTTTGCGCTATCAGTCTAACTTATCGGCTAAACTTACAGGCAACTCAAAGTCAGTAAATTGTTGTTTAGCAATGTTAAAGTGTCGTTTTGCTTGCTGTTTATTCCCTATTTCTAGATAGGTACTGATCATGTGAGTTGCATACTGTGGATGTTTAAAATACTCGGCAATCTTTTCCATTAACTGTAGTTCAAGTGCTTTATCTTGAGCCGTTTGTGCCAACTTATACCCATATAATCCATATAGCGCTAAATACATGGTGTCGTAACTATCGGGTTTTTTACTCATCGCGATATCTAATTGCGACCCCCCCATGCTACGCGCCATTGCGATTAACTCCATGGTCGCTTCATCTTTAAACGCTTCACGAGCAACGGGGGTGATACCTATGGTAATTAAAAGCGCTTCCGCCGCTTTCGCCACTGAGGTTGGGTTTTGCGCTGTAATCAAATTGCCGTCACGCGATACAAAAGGCAGCATTGGGCTATTTGCAATAAAGTGAGCACCACGCGCTTCAAGCTCGGTTTGAACGATCATTGGGTACTTATCTATGTTCTCTTTTTTAAAGGCGTGATCTTCTAAATATGTAAAGCTATTTACGTATTTATCAGCAACAAAATACCGACCATCATCCAGTTGTATATTTACGAGTGCAGCTGGACCATGGCATACAGCGGCAATCGGCGTATTAGTCTTAGCGAACTTGGTGATCAAGCGTTGAGTATTTACATCGAAAGGCAAGTCAAATACAGCGCCATCCCCACCAACAATAAACAGCGCATCGTAGTCATTGTCACTTGCACGCTCTGCAGATAAGGTATTAGCTAACTTATCAAGTCCTGACGTTTTGGTTTTGAACTCGCTAACATGAGTAAGCTTATCCTTATTATTTTTGACCAAAACTGCACCGCCCTTAGGTGAAACAATGTCTATTTCGACATTATTGCGGTGAAAAATAAGATAACTTTGCACCAACTCCTCTAGGTCGTAAGATAAAGCAGGGTCACTATGTCCGTGGCCAGAAATTAACATCGCTATTTTTTTACTTGGCTTTTGCACCTCAACTGATGTGGCTGCTTTTGACTGAGGAGGTAACAACACACTCGTAAGCATGATGATGCTGCAAGCTATGATTATCAGAACGTTTTTCATAATATATCTCCTAGTTGATGAGATAAATTTTACGTTCTGGTGTGTCGCGCTTTTGTGAAGAAAGTTGATTTATTTTTTACTATTTAAGATTGATAACTACCGAAAAACGTTGCTGCTCAGTGTCTATTTCAACATACATAGTCCATCCGCATGCTGTGCAAATACGCTCAATCAAACTTAAACCTTGGCCAATACCTGTACTATTAGCGGCTTTACTGCCACTTGATGTAAGGTTTAGTGGTAAGGGGTGTGCAAAGTAATTGGTCATTCGAATACTTGATTTGCTAATGCGCAGTTGAACATCTTTTTCACTTGCATGAGCAACGACATTCGACAGCAAATTGTTCACTAATATTTCAAGCAAATTACGGTTGGCAATAATCATCACCTCGTCATTAGGCATATCAATTTCAAGCTCAAGCGATAGACCCTTTTGCGAATGGTTCAATGCAAAATGATTCAGTACGCAGTCTTCGATAAGCCGGTTGAGTGACACTGATTGCGCGATAGAAGATTCATTTCGTGCAAGCGCTAACAACACATCTGTTGTTTGGGTTAGCTTTTGGGTTGCACTGCGCATTTGTTTTACAGCCTGCTCAGAAAAGTATATTTCATCGCTTTGCTGCTCTGCTAGTGTGGCACTATCAGAGCCTAAACTAAGGGTATTTTGCAACACACTGATTGGTGTCCTAATTTCATGACTTATATCTTTAGTAAAGTCGCGCTCTCTGGCGAGTGCATCATTAAGTTGCTTAAAGCTATGTTCAATCGCATCAGCCAACTGGCCAACTTCATTATTTGGCATATGCTTAATAGACTGCTGAAACGCTGCTTCACCTCCTTTTTCTAATTTTTTCACTGTGTACGCTAACAATTCGAGCGGCTTTGCTATTTTCCGTCCCATTCGCCAGCCTAGCAAGGCAACCAAACAACAAGCAATAACACTAAACCCAACCAACCACACAAGCACGCCTTTAAAATAATCTCGGCTTACTTCAAACCTTGCTACATCAGCAAGCAGCACATACTCATTGTCACCTAAATAAAATCGTGTCAGGTGGTAAGTTTTTCCATCAGCAAGACGATACTCAACACGATTTGGCTCACTCTTCACTATTTCTCTTATCTCTGTGGGTACTTGCTGCCAACCTTTAAACAATTGATATATTTGTTTATCTGATACATCGATTTTTCCAGTCATGTGATAATTGTGCTTAATGCTACTGGCCTGCTGCGCGACAAGACGATTGAAGATATTATCTTCAATCACCCAGGAGTAACCTAGTACGAAGATGCTGTAAAGGAGTGTTAATGTCAGCGTGATCGCAAACACCAGTTTAGTAATTGCATTAGAAATATGAGTGTTTGCTTTGTGCTTCATTGCATTTCTTTTGGTTATTTAGCGATAAGTCTGAAGCCAATACCATGGACTGTCTTTATTATCGGGGTATCAAATGGCTTATCTATGGCGTTTCTTAAGGTATACATATGGCTTCTAACCGCATCCGTTTCTGGTGCATCAGAACCCCACACTTTTTCAACGATATGGCGTTTACTCACCGCATTAGGATAGGCTTCAGCAATAAGACATAATATTTCAAAGTCTTTACTTGATAGTTTGATTTCCTGCCCCTGACGTTCAACCTCTTTGGTACTGATATTTATTTTTAACTCACCTATTTCCATCACTTTTGTTTGATGAAGCTTATTGCGACGGGTAAGAGCGAGGCAATGTAAAAAAACCTCTTCAAGAACATAAGGCTTTGTTAAGTAGTCATCAGCTCCCGACCCGAACCCTTCAATTTTATGCTCTATACTGTCTCGAGCAGTTAACATCAAAATAGGCACTAGAGTATCGCAGGTTTGCTTAATTTCTTTGCAAACCTGTATACCATCCATATCTGGCAACATTAAATCTAGCACAATCACATCATAATTATGTTCTGCTGCAAGCCTAATGGCATGCTTTCCTGTTGCGGCATAATCAACCAAAAAACCTTTTTGCTCTAAAAAGTCACAAAGCTGAATAGCGATATCATGTGTATCTTCTACGACTAATACTGAACTAGTGCGATGTGTCATCGTGTTACTCAACTTCTTATTCGCATTGTTGAAGCTCTCCGCTTAGTAGCAAGCCGATTAATCTAAGTGCTTTATCTTGTTGATTAGCGTTAGTAAATGCATAGGCATTATCTGCTTGCACATGTTTGCAGGCATTTAAATTGTAGTCGCTTAAACTGTAATGTGGTGTAACACCACGACGTGCCAATTCGCCATTAGGTCTAACTAGCATTCTTGTCGTTACATAAGCACGTAACTCTGAGTTAGGTAAGTTAAAAAGATTCCCTTGAGCAGACTGATTAGCATACCCGCCGGTTGTCTCACCTACCAAAGTTGCAAATCCATTGTCTTTTAAAGTGGTGGCTAGCACAATTGATGCTGAATAAGTCACAGGCCCAATTAATAAAAATGTGTCGCCATCAAAGCGCTGCGCTTTATTTATTGGTGATTCCCAATCATCCCAATCAGTTACCACAATATCACCAACTTCTCCTTTGTTGTTGAACCAACCTCTATTCTCTTCATTTAACTTTTCTTTAAGCTTTGAAATTAACCTAAAAGGTTTGTCAGCTAAATACCGTGATAAATAAGTAACAGTATCTGTATTGCCCCCGGGATTATCGCGAATATCGATAATCAGTTGCTTCACGTTTTGCTGTTTAATCTTACTAAATGTTTGATCAATAAAGCGCTTAAACTCACGTGGCTCGATATCGAAATGGCCTAAATAAATAAACCCAAAATCATTAGACAACTGCTTGTAATAATGTGCTTTATCTGAGTAACTGGCAACAAAGCCTTGTGCTTTTTCATCTACTTTAGGCCACTTTTTTTGAGATTCAAAGTGAAAGGCTTTAATCCCCTCAGGGGTGGAAACTTGAACCTCAAAGTTATCTAACCAACCGTAGCGCGCCCATAAAGCGATTCCAAACCTCATCGCCACAGCGTGCTCACGCAATAAAGCGGTTTCGCCACCAGCATAGAGCGCCAGCTGTGATAAAAGAAGGTCTGCATTTACACCATTAATTGAGATTATTTCTGACAGGATAGGAATACGCTGTTCACCTAAGCTATACGCGTGTTTAAGCTGCAGCTTGCCTTTCTCATTAACACTTACAGCAAGTGGAAACGTATTATGCCCTGCTTCACGCAGCTTATTTAATTCTTGATAAGGCCATATGAGAAATGAATGTCCATCTTGAAAATAGGACGTTAAGCTACCGACCACTCGATAAAACTCCACGCGATTAAGTGGCTTGTTTAGGCTTGCTTTAAGCTGTTCAGCTTTGGCTCTTAGCACAGCTAGGTTTGCATATTCCTCTATGTCAGGATGGCGCTGGATAACCCCCTCTAACAAAGCATCTATATCAGCCTTCATTTGTGCGACCGAAAGCTCTTGCAACAGCAACCGCTCATCTGAGAGCTCAGGGAAAATATCTAAATGACTTTGTTTACAGCCACTAAGAAAAATTAATGTCAAAATAAGTAATATTAACGTCTTCATGAAATAACCTGTTTTATAGATATACAGTGAAGTTATCAAATTTAATGTGAAGACTTTGTCGT
The DNA here is from genome assembly GCF_947311895.1 of Pseudoalteromonas sp. PAR1. Classification (NCBI taxonomy): domain Bacteria; kingdom Pseudomonadati; phylum Pseudomonadota; class Gammaproteobacteria; order Alteromonadales; family Pseudoalteromonadaceae; genus Pseudoalteromonas; species Pseudoalteromonas sp. PAR1. Next base: position 108,200 of record NZ_CAMZMY010000011.1, read on the forward strand.
AGTATTTAAGCGGATTGTTCAGCAGAAAATTTCTATTTAAAAAGACTCTGGCAAGTGCAGCTCTATGCACTGATATGACAGTCCTTCGAGCTCAACTGTAAGGCTAATGTGTCATTGCTCTATTGCTTTGGAATGAGTTCAAGCTTGGTATATATGACTAACTAGTTAAAAGCAGTATGGTTTTTGAGATTTAATAGCGTCTTAAAACTAGCCTATTTCATCAATAAGAATTACCCCCTTTTTCAAGAGCTAGTTTAGTAATTTGAATTTGCGAAGTTAAGTTCAGTTTACTCATAATGCTGGCACGATGAACATGAGCCGTTTTAGGCATTATATCAATCAGTTGTGAAACTTGTTTCGCATTAAAGCCCTGTGCAAGTAGCTTAAAAACTTCTAATTCTCTTGGCGTTAATTTGTTTAATACACTGTCAGTTTTTTGAGGTTTTAAGAAATGCGTGTTAATTGAAGGGCTTAAAATAGTTGGTTTTTTAAAGATAGAATGTATTGCTGTTATTAACTCTTCAGCTGCATCTCGTTTCGATAGATAAGCATCAACACCTATGTCTAACGCTCTTTGAATGTAAGATTTTTCCTCGTACATACTCAAAATTATACGCCTAGCACTTGGTAGCTTCTCGCCTATTAACTCAGCTACTTCTAACCCATTTCTATCTGGCAGCGAAATATCAATGACGCAGCAATCTATATCAATATCACCTAAGTTTTGTAGACACTCATTGTAGCTACTTGCTTCAAAGCTAACTTGCCAATCAGGATCTTCCTCTTCGATGAGAGCCCTAAAACCCTCTCTTACCATTTGATGATCGTCAATAAGTGCAAATTTCATAACAACTCCATGTATTGATTAATCCCCATTATAACGCGGTAAAAACGCACTCAGGTAAGAAAAATTCTTATAAGCCTAAGAAAAGTGGAAATAATTTTATTGTTTATCTCCTTGTAAGCTTACCCAAAATGACAAGGAAATAGCCATGAAAAAGATCGCAGGGGAAACAAGCCACTTTCACAACATCACCGTATTACTACATTACATTGGTGAGTCAAATTATCGTATTGAGTGGACAAGTAAAATGACAAAAGGGTCTACTAACCTAGTCAAAACAGGTAAAAATAAATATGTAGTCATGCGTAAATGGCCAGAATCAAAAGCCTTAGCTAATGTTACGGCTAACTTTACTTCACGAAATGCCGCGTTTGTTCATTTCATTAAAAATGTAGACATAATTAAAAGCAACGATGAGACCATCAATAAAGCAAAACAGCAATGTTTAGATTATTTTACTCAGTGCGAGCATATCAAGCCGGTAACCAAAACAGCTTTCCCTAAACCACGCTTGCAAGGAGCTTTAGGTCGTGAAGTGATTGTAAAGCATAAGCGTAATATGTCAGATATTGCTAAAGGGCATTTATTACAACTTATTGGAAATAAAGCTGAAATTCAAGTAACACAACGTTATACTTTGTGTAACCCTAGCGCCAAACAACAGTTTGATACGACGCAAGTTTACATATTATAAAAAGGTTATACTTACTCATGGATAGAGTTTTCAACAAAAGTTACTTTGTTCCGCTAGCCCTCAAGTTGAAGAGCACCCAGCGCAGTGACATAGTAAAGTTTGTATTGTTTTCGTGCTTAATAGTTTTAATTGCGCCAGTTATCGAAAATAGTCTTTATTTATTTTCCTTTAACTATGTTGTGTACGAGGACTTTGTTAGTTGGTACTTTCCGGTTGGCTTCAGAGTAGTTTGTTATCTGTTTTTTCCTTTACGTTATTGGCCTGCATTAGCAGTAGGTTTTACATTAGGACAAATCAGTTATGTTTGGTATTTTTATGATGTTCCTCTTGATGATATCCCCTATAGACTTGTTAGCTCTGCATGCCGAGAGTTTTTGATTCTTACTCCTCTTGTGCTGGCAAAGCTTTTCAAAGTTCGATTAGATATTCAAACTGTTAAAAGTGCTGTTACAGTATTATTTATTGCAATTTCATATCGCTTTATACGATCAATGCTCATTATCTTACCGAGTGATAGCCAAAATAAGTACCGGCTTATTGCTGATGAAGATCGTTTTGAAATGATGTTAGCCCATCAACTTGGCGGTATCATAACGACACTTATCATGTTGCTTTTCGCGTTTCATGCTAAAACAATTTACCAGCAATTAAGTAAACTCATAACTAAAGAGGTTAGTACGCTTTTAGTGCAGCTGTGTCTTTGCCTCACTGTTTTCATTGGGGTTTACCTGTTTGAACCTAAATCACTCTACCTCTTGCGAATGCTAGCTATATTTCCGTTGATATGGTTTAGCTATCGATACGGGGCCTTAGGGGCTCTGAGCTATGCAAGTGTAACTGTTATATCCTTACTCATTAACGTCTATGGTGTGAATGAGACCGAATTACTCCTGACTACGCAACTTTACATAATAAGTTACAGCGTTCTGGCTCTTTTGCTCAGTGCATTTGTTACTGAATTAAATAAGTCTAAATCCGCATTATTAGAGCAAAATAAAGAATTAATTGAACTTAGTACGTTAACTCAAAACTTAGCAACTAAAGTTGTTAATGTTCAAGAATCTGAGCGAAGCCAGCTTTCACAAGAATTACATGATGATATAGGTCAAAACCTGACAGCTTTAAAAACAAATATTGCAATATTAGAAAAGAAAACAGCCAACCATAACGAGTTAGCATCGACAATTACAAGACTCCAAAACGTTTCAAGCCATATGTATGACTCGGTATACAGGTTAATGCACTGGCTGAGACCTCGTCTATTAGACGAATTAGGTTTAGAAGCAGCATTAAAAAGCGAGTTATTCTCTGAGCACCTAAATGAAGCTGGAATAGCTTATCAATGCAAAATAAGTGGACCGATAGATAGCTTAAATGATGATTTTAAAATCGCCATCTTTCGCATTTGCCAAGAGGCATCAACCAATGCTGTTAAACACTCTCTAGCCACTGAGTTTTCAATCGATATTACTTACCAAGAAAATGAACTTGAGATAATTATTTGTGATAACGGCATAGGCCTGCCTGAACATAAAAACTAAAATTCTAAAGGCGGGTTTGGTATATTAGGGATCGTCGAGCGTGTCTCAGTACTCAAAGGTAAAACTCAGTTTAAAAATGGTGAATGTGGTGGTTTAACAATAATGATAAATTTCACTATTTAGCATAATGGTTAGGCCACAATAGCAATCAGCTAAAAACTAGGCTCTAAAAAGCAAAAAGCCCGTAGCATTCACTACGGGCTTTAATATGATTTGGTGAGTCAGCCAATAAGCCGGGTTCTGTCGTGGATAATCATTCGTCTAGGCCATAAATCGCTCTATGGCTCAAGCAACCTACCCGGTTCCAACGTGGGCCACGCCATAAGGAACCCTATTTGGTCTTGCTCCGGGTGGAGTTTACCTTGCAACCAACTGTTACCAGTGGCCCGGTGCGCTCTTACCGCACCCTTTCACCCTTACCAACCGAAGTTGGCGGTCTCCTCTCTGCTGCACTTGTCGTAGGCTCGCGCCCCCCAGCCGTTAGCTGGCACCCTGCCCTGTGGAGCCCGGACTTTCCTCCCCCTGCGCATTTTCGTTGCAGGCAGCGATTATCTCGGCTGACTCGGCGCGCAGTATACCTGAGCGCGCACGTCTATGCAGTAAAGAATTAGTCTTTTTCGTCAATAATTGCTTTATAAAGTGCGTTTTTCTTCAAACCAAAATACTCAGCCACAACACCACAGGCTTTTTTCAGTGGCATTTCGGCTTCGAGTAAACCGAGCATGCGGCGCGCATCTTCTGGAATATCGTCACTTTGCTTTGCCTTGCCCGGTAACATCAATACGATTTCACCGCGTTGCTTAGTTGGATCATCCGTTAAAAACTGTTTTAACTCGGCAACCGTGCCATTGAAAAAAGTTTCGAAGGTTTTGGTCAGTTCTTTAGCAAATACCACTGGCTGCTCTGCACCGAGCGCTGCTTCTAAATCATCAAGGCTCGCCATAATGCGGTGGGTACTTTCATACATGATGCTAGTAATACCTGAGTTAACCGCTTCGATAAAAAAGGTCTGCCTTGCTTTACTCTTTGCAGGTGTAAAACCAATAAACTGAAAACGATCTGTCGGTAAACCAGAACAACATACAGCGGTAATTGCAGCACATGCTCCCGGTACTGGCGTAACATGCGCGCCTTGTTCACGGCATAAATTGACCACCGCATAACCTGGATCGCTAATAAGTGGCGTGCCGGCGTCAGATACCAGCGCAATGTTCATTCCTTGCTCTAGCCAGTCGACAATTTGTTGCGCTTTTTGTTTCTCGTTGTGGTCATGTAAAGCAAAGGTTTTTGCTTTGATATTAAAGTGGCTTAACAACTTTCCTGTGTGACGAGTATCTTCAGCGGCTATTAAGTCAACCTCAGATAGGGTTTGGATGGCACGCTGGCTGATGTCATCAAAGTTACCAATAGGCGTGGCAACAATGTAAAGAGTGCCGATTTTATCTGAATTGTCCTCATTTAACATTGAGGTCTCCTGCGTCAGTCAGTAATATAAGCAAATCGCGTTAACGTATTGGGAAATCATTGTGCGACTTAAACTTGTTAGTCTATTAATTGTATTGTCGGGGTTATCGGCTTGTAGCACAACCGAAAAACAACTAAATACTTCAGAAAATCAGTCAGGCCAAGCTGAGCTTGGACTATCACAACTAACCGACGCACAATCAATGTATCAAACGGCACTGCTCCGCCAAGGTGCCGATAAAATCCAACTTCTTTATACTGCTCGCGATGCTGCAATTAACGAAGAGCGCTGGGAACTGCTAGAAAAGATCTGCCTTGAACTTGAAAGCACGCCAAGTGTCGATCAAATTCAAAACAAACTTTATATCGCCCTTGCCCTAGAGCAACAAGGTAAGAGCGACTTAGCGCTAGCACAACTACAACAGCTTGAGCCTCAGTTAACGCAGCCTGAGCATCAAGCATGGCACAAATACTTAACAGCACGGGTATATGCTTCTCAAGGTATGCCTAAACTAGCTATGCCATTTTACTTTGCAGCATCAACATTAAGCAGTGAAAACAATTTTACTGTCGCTAATTTAAATAAAGATTTGTGGCAAAGCCTTACCCAGCTTTCATCCTATGCTCTTGAGCGCTTTAACCGAGGTTCTGTTGTACAACAAGGCTGGGTTAACTTAGCGCTTTATCATCAAGTTTATTTAGGTGCACCGGTAGAACTTCATCAAGCAATGAATAACTGGTTACGTCGTTACCCTGGCCACCCTGCGGCAGAAGTTTTGCCAAAAAAGGTCACTGAGCTTGTGCAAATCGAACCATTAGAAGTAAATCGTTTAGTGGTACTTATTCCGCAATCGGGTGCCAATGAACGTTTGGGCGACGCCTTAAAAGCAGGCGTACTTGCGGCACTTGATAACAGAGCAATAACAGAAACCCTATTTATTGATGAATCATTACCGGCAGAAGAGATAGCACTTAAGTTAAGCGAGTTTAAAGCTGACTTTGTTATTGGCCCATTGCTTAAAAGTAATATTGAAAAATTGAATACGTCACAAACGCTGGTTGATTACCCGGTGATGCACTTAAACAGCTTTGATGGCGAACGGATCTCACAGCAGCACTTTTTCTTTGCTCTTAACCCTGAACATGAAGTTCAACAAGCTTTAGAACGCTTTTTAACTGCGGGCTACCAAAAGCCCATGTTACTTGCACCTAATAATAATAATGGTCAGCGCTTGGTTGAATACTTTAACACTCAATGGCAGCGTTACAGCGAAGTAAAACCGCAAATTGGCTTTTACTCTGATAAAGCAGATATGCCTAAAACAATTACCGGCTTGCTTGAGGTAGACCAAAGTAAAGAGCGCATTAATGTTGTTAAATCGTTATTTAAGCAAGAAGTTGAAAGTGAAACCCGTTCTCGTAGCGATATAGATGTAATTTACATTTTAGGTGATGCCACCGAAACACGTTTAATTAAACCCTATTTAGACGTTAACGTAAGTACTTTTGCTGACCGCATTCCGCTTTACGCCAGCTCAAAAAGTCACAGTAAACAAATTGATAGAACCGATAAAGGCGATTTAGATGGCCTTTATTTTACTGAGCTTCCTTGGATGCTCGAAGGTCAAATTCAACAACATAACTTGCGCCAACAATATGATAGCTTGTGGCCTGAACATGCTGACATCAACCAACGCCTTTTTGCTATGGCGTTCGATGCAACCAGTATGCTTGGTGAAGTAAAACAACTTAGTATGGTACAAGGCAAACGCTTTACAGGAATCAGCGGTGACCTTAGCATTGCCAGTAATGGCTATGTAACCCGCAGCCTAGACTGGGCTCAATACAAAAATAAGCAAATAATCGCTGTTGATTTACCAACAGAACAACCTATTCCTTTATTTATGCAATCAGCATCGAGGTATAACTCAGCTGATTAAATTAACGCATGCTCAAGGATGAAGCTATGTCGTGGTTTAAGCAATTGTGGCAAAATAGCCGCGAAAAAGGCCTGTATTATGAAAAGCAGGCCGAACAGTATTTAATACAGCATGGATTAGTTGCTATTGAGCGTAACTATCTGTGTAAGTATGGTGAGCTTGATCTCATTATGCGTGATGGACAAACTTTAGTGTTTGTTGAAGTGAAGTTTAGAAAAAACACCCTTCGAGGGGGTGCTAACGTTGCACTCAGCAAACAAAAGCAGCAACGATTAAGGCGAACAATTGCCCATTATCTTGCAGAGAAAAAAATATCAAACCAGGCTATGCGATTAGATTATCTGGCCATTACCGGCGAGACTAACAGTGCAATTAACTGGTTTAAAAATGTTTACTAACGCTTATGGCGTCAGCTTAATTGGTAGGTTATGCAAGAAACAATAAAAAAGATCTTTACCGAAAATATTCAAGTTCAAATTGCCGCAGGTGAAGTACTGCCAAGCGCCCTCGAATCAGCCGCATTTACCATTGCGCAAAGTCTAATTAATGGTAATAAATTGCTTTGTTGCGGCACGCCAAGCTGCCACATGCTGGCTCAACATATGGCTGGGCTATTAATTAACTTTTATGAAACTGAGCGTCCATGCCTACCAGCTGTTGCGCTCGCGCAAGAGCAGGTTAATTTAGGCTCGACAAACCAAACAGATGAGCACGAAACCTTTGCAAGGCAAATTCGTGCGTTTGCCCAGCAAGGTGACCTGCTTTTAGCTATCGCGATTAATGGCAATGAAAAACACATTATTTCTGCGGTTGAGGCGGCACTTACTCGCGATATGAAAGTCATAGTATTAGTCGGTGATGACGGCGGTGAATTAGTTGGATTATTGGGCCCCAATGATGTTGAAATTCGCGTGCCATCAAAGCGCCCTAGTCGTATTGTTGAATCACATTTAGTGAACTTACACTGTTTAAGTGAGCTTATTGATTTAACCTTATTCCCACAGGAAGAAAATTAATGTTAAAACAGTCTCTACTTGTAATTAGTACCGTATTATTACTACAAGGGTGTGCTGCAGCAGTTGTTGCAGGCACTGCAGGCGCAGTCACAGCAGCAAATGATCGTCGCACAATTGGCTCACAAATTGACGATAACAACATCGAAATTAAAAGTTCAATCGCTATCAGTGAAATTGAACGTTTACACAAATTTGCTAATGTGAACGTTATTAGCGTTAACGGTATTGTATTAATGATTGGTCAAGTGCCTAACCAAGAAATGAAAGAGCAAGCACAACGTGCAATTGAAGGCGTTGATGGTATTCGTAAAATTCATAACCAAATTCGCATCAGCTCTAATATTGGCATGAGCACACAAACACACGATTCATGGTTAACCTCAAAAGTGAAAACCCAATTACTCACCACTGAGAATATCAGCAGTAACAACATTAAAGTCATAACAGAGAATGGAGAGGTGTTCTTAATGGGCTTAGTGAGTGATACAGAAGCCAACTTAGCGGTTGATGTGGCACGAAACGTATCAGGTGTTGAGCGTGTAATTAAAGTGTTTGAATATCTATAATACGAACTGTAAGTTGATAATAAAAAACCCGCTTTATAAGCGGGTTTTTCGATTTTAATAAGGCTATTTGATCACTCGTAAGTGAGCACCTTTTTTCTTCTCTGGTTTAGTTGGTGGTTCATCATCTGGCGTTACATCGTCAGGCGTGTCTACACTTTCTAATACCGGAGCAAAATCGTCTTCGTCCTCGATGAATTCTTCTGCAGTAAATACAGTCCCTTCACCATTCTCACGTGCATAAATTGCGAGCACAGCACCCATAGGTACATACACTTGCATAGGTTGACCACCAAACCGAGCATTAAAGCTCAGTTGCTGGTTATCCATAGCAAATTGCGTGACCGCTGATGGGCTGATGTTTAAAACGATCTGGCCGTCTTGAACAAACTGTGTTGGTACTTGTACAGCAGGAAAATCAGCATTCACCACTAAGTGTGGTGTACATTGATTATCAACAATCCAATCAAAGAAAGCGCGTAGTAAATAAGGACGATTAGGCGTCATTATAAACGGATCTCACGCTCTGCTTCAGTTAATGAAGCTTGGAATGATTCACGCTCAAATAAACGCAGCATGTATTCTTTAAGCTCTTTAGCACCAGCACCATTAAGTTCAATGCCAAGCTCAGGTAAACGCCATAATAACGGCGCTAAGTAACAATCAACTAAGCTGAACTCTTCGCTCATAAAGTAAGGAGCTTCAGAGAAGATAGGTGCGATTGCAAGTAACGCTTCAGTAAGCTCTTTGCGTGCTTGTGCTGCTTCGCTGCTACCGCTAGTGATCTTATTCGCTAGACTATACCAATCCGTATCAATACGGTGCATCATCAGACGACTACGGCCACGCATAACCGGATATACTGGCATTAGTGGAGGATGAGGAAAACGTTCATCAAGGTATTCCATGATGATGTTTGCCTGATATAAACCAAGCTCACGATCGATCAGTGTTGGTACTGTACCGTAAGGGTTAATTTCATGAAGTGCCTCTGGCAGGTTATCCTTTTCAGCCAGGTGAATGTCAACACTTACACCTTTTTCAGCAAGTACAATACGTACTTGGTGGCTATACATACAGTTAGCACCAGAAAACAGGGTCATTACAGGGCGCTTATTGGCAGCTACGGCCATGCCTACCTCCATTATATTACAAAAACAGCAATAGGGGCTTAAGCCCCTATCACAAAATTACCTTTCAAAACGTCCAGAATTAGTGAACATCTCTCCAGTATTCTTTCTTCAGCATGAATGCCAAGATAAATAGAATCACTAAGAAACCAATTACCTTAAGACCTAACGCTTCTGACTCTAAACGTGACGGCTCGCCAACGTAAGCTAAGAAGTTAGTTAAATCACGAGCAGCTTGGTCATACTCGTCAACACTCATTTCACCTGAACCATCTGTTTCAGTGCCAACAACTTTAGTCACAGTGTGACCGTGTTCTTCCACTTCTTCAGTGATTGGTGTTGGTAAGCCTTGTAGTTCTTGAAGAACGTGCGGCATACCTACCGATGGGAAAACAACGTTGTTTACGCCAAACGGACGAGATTCATCTTTGTAGAATGACTTCAGGTAAGTGTAGATCCAGTCAGTACCACGAACTCGCGCTACAAGCGTAAGATCTGGTGGCGCTGCGCCAAACCATTTAGCTGCGTCATCTTTATCAATCGCGTTTTTGATGTGGCTACCTACTTTTGAGCCATCAAAAATCAGTTGCTCTTGACCAATCTCAGTAGGAATACCGATGTCGCGGAACGTACGCTCATAACGTTGATACTGCATTTGGTGACAACCAAGACAGTAGTTCATGAACAATTTAGCACCGCGCTGTAAAGACGCATTGTCTTTAAGGTCAATGTTGGCATCCATTAAAGGAACCGAAGGACCCGCTGCCATTGTCAACGATGGCAACAATGCGAATAAACCGATAATTAGCTTTTTCATCATTTCGTCAACCTCGTTGGTAATGGCTTAGTTTTCTCATTCTTACTGTAAACAAATAACAATACGAAGAACATGAAGTATGTCACAGTCGTGATTTGTGATAACAGCGTTTTGAAATCAGTTTGTGGAGTTGCACCAACCCAACCTAAGATAACGAACGTTACCACGAATTGAGCAATGTTTAACTTGTGTAAGCCACAACGATAACGAATAGAACGAACCGAACCACGGTCAATCCAAGGTAGTAACGCAAGCACTACGATAGATGCACCCATCGCGATAACACCGATTAGTTTATCTGGGATAGCGCGCAGAATCGCATAGAATGGCGTGAAGTACCAAACAGGGAAAATGTGCTCAGGTGTTTTCAGTGGGTTAGCTGCTTCGAAGTTTGGCGCTTCTAAGAAGAAACCATTCATCGCAGGCATAAAGAATACAACCCAACAGAATAATATTAAGAAACCAACCACACCCACAATATCTTTCACTGTGTAGTAAGGGTGGAACGGGATTGCATCAACAATGTCTTTCTTGTTGGTGTAATACTCGTGGAATTTAAATTTAGGCTTGTCTTCTTCAGCTACAGTGCCTTTCTTACGTTTGATTTCAACACCGTCTGGGTTGTTTGAACCCACTTCGTGTAGTGCAACAATGTGTAAGAATACTAAGATAACGATAACTAAAGGTAGTGCAATTACGTGTAGTGCAAAGAAGCGGTTAAGCGTTGCACCTGAAATTACGTAGTCACCACGGATCCAAAGCGTTAAGTCATCACCAATTACCGGAATCGCACCGAATAGTGAAATGATTACCTGTGCACCCCAGAAAGACATTTGTCCCCAAGGCAATAAGTAACCCATGAAAGCTTCAGCCATAAGCGCTAAGAAGATGAACATACCGAATAACCACAGAAGTTCACGTGGTTTTTGGTAAGAACCGTAGATCATGCCACGGAACATGTGCAGATATACAACGATAAAGAACGCTGATGCACCTGTTGAGTGAAGGTAACGTAGTAACCAACCGTATTCAACATCACGCATGATGTATTCTACCGATGCGAAAGCACCTTCAGCAGACGGTACGAAGTTCATTGTTAACCAGATACCAGTTACGATTTGGTTAACAAGTACTAACATGGCTAGAGAGCCAAAGAAGTACCAGAAGTTAAAGTTTTTTGGTGCTGGATACTGTGCAATGTGCATGTTCCAAACACGTGTCATTGGAATACGATCGTCGATCCAACCAATAATTTTACCAAACATTACGCCACTCCTTTTTCTTCACCGACTAAAATAGTCGTGTCATCAAGGAAGGTATACGGAGGGATTTCTAGATTTAATGGTGCAGGTACAGATTGGAATACACGACCCGCCATATCAAATTTAGAACCGTGACACGGACAGAAGAAACCGTCGTCTGTGCCCTCTACTTTTTCACCAAAGCCACCTTGTAGGAAGCTAGGAGAACAACCTAAGTGCGTACAAATACCAACAGCAACGAAGATCTCAGGACGTTGAGAACGGTATTCGTTTGTTGATGATTCAGGTTGTTGAGGCTCTTCAGATGCAGGATCACGAAGTTGACCTTCATGTTCTTTCATCTGTTCAAGCATTCTTGGTGTACGATTAATAACCCAAACAGGTTTTCCTCGCCACTCAACACGTATTAATTGTCCTGGCTCAAGCTTGCTGATATCTACTTCTACAGGCGCACCCGCAGATTTAGCTCGCTCACTTGGATTCCAAGACGCAATAAAAGGAACAGCAGCCCCAGCCGCACCAACACCACCAACAACAGAGGTAGCTATGGTTAAAAAGCGACGTCGGCCATTGTCTACAGGCGCATTGCTCATCCACTTATCTCCACTATGATTCCCAACACTTGCCATATTGAGAACATCAGTTACAGCAGGTTAATTTTTAGAAATTTTAAAATAGACGCGATCATAATTAAAAGCCTTGATTAAAACAAGGTTATTCACAGTCCCATGCTCGAATAAACCCATTTTAATAGTTGATTAATTAGGGCCAGCTCGAGCATGAAGCCGCTGGTTATGATAACGCATATAAAAAAACAATATACTGACCAAGATCAACCTCACTAAGAGGAAACAGAATTCTGTATTAGCTGTTGTTGAACTCACTCACATTACTTGCCCCCCAATTGTAGCAAAAAAATTCATCAATTAACTGATGGATTTAAGCTAATTTCGCTAAATCGTGAAGTTTTTTTACTGTAATACGCAGTAATTACTATCAGCGGTTAAATATCGAACGAAAAAAGGTAGGGTTTTTACTATCAGCTATCAGTCGTCAGCGTTCTGATCTGTGATCTGACCCCGATATAACCTAAGAAATGGATGTAAAACATCAAAAACTGAGCCCCCTCTCGATCTGCTAAAAACTGATGTTTGAAAGCTGAAGGCTCCAAGAAACAAAAAACCCAGCCGGAGCTGGGTTTTTGGTATTCTGATAAACGTAAATATTAACGTTTTGAGAATTGTGGACGCTTACGTGCTTTCTTAAGACCCACTTTCTTACGCTCAACTTTACGTGCATCACGTGTAACGAAACCTGCTTTACGAAGTGTAGGACGTAGAGACTCGTCAAACTCCATAAGTGCACGAGTGATACCGTGACGGATAGCACCAGCTTGACCAGTAGTACCACCACCTGAAACAGTGATGTGTAGGTCAAACTTTTCAGTCATTTCAACGTGCTCTAATGCTTGACGAACAACCATGCGAGCAGTCTCACGACCGAAGTACTCTTCTAGAGAGCGCTTGTTGATTACGATGTTACCAGTGCCTGGGCGTAAGAATACGCGAGCACTTGAACTTTTACGACGACCTGTACCGTAGTATTGATTTGCCATGATAGTGCTCCTTAAATGTCTAGAACCTGAGGCTGTTGTGCAGCATGGTTGTGCTCAGTACCTGCGTAAACTTTAAGTTTACGGTACATTTCGCGGCCTAAAGGACCACGTGGCAACATGCCTTTAACAGCTTTTTCGATAATCATTTCAGGCTTTGCAGCTTGAAGCTTGTCGAAAGTAGTAGACTTAAGACCACCTGGGAAACCAGTGTGTGCGTGGTACATTTTGTCTTTTGCTTTATTACCAGTAACAGTAACTTTCTCTGCATTGATAACGATGATGTAATCACCAGTATCTACGTGAGGAGTGTACTCAGCTTTATGCTTACCGCGTAGGCGACGAGCGATTTCAGTAGCGATGCGACCTAAAGTTTTACCTTCAGCGTCAACTACGTACCAGTCACGTTTTACTGTTTCTGGCTTAGCAACAAACGTTTTCATTTATTAAAATCCAATGTTTTTTAATTTAAAACCACAGGTAATTATTATTAATTACCGCTCTAAGTTGAATGCTTTAACCCCTTCGAGTTTAAGACTTTGAGCCATCAATTAGAGGCTAAACTAATATCTGGCAATAGAACGCAACGTGGCAGACGCGGGAGTATACCAGCACTTAAACCACATTGCTATATGATGGTTGTTTTTTATTCGAGAAATTCAGCTATCAGCTATCAGCTATCAGCTATCAGCTATCAGCTATCAGCTATCAGCTATCAGCTATCAGCTATCAGCTATCAAAAGCTTAAAAATCGAAAAATGAATGTAAAGCTACTTCAGTTCATTAACACAAATAACTAAACCACTATCTCGATCAGCTAAAAACTGAAAGCTGACGGCTGACAGCTCTACTACGCTAGATGCTCTTTTGCTAAATACTCTAGCGATTGCATTTCTTGCAATCGACTGATGCAGCGCTTAAATTCAAAATTTAAGTTACCTTCGCTATACAGCTCAGTTATGGGCTTTTCAGCAGAAATAATTAACGTCACATTACGCTCATAAAACTCATCAACTAACGCAATAAAACGGCGAGCTGCATCATCATTAGCTTGGCCGAGCGCTTTAACATTCGATAAAATAACAGTGTTATAAAGTCGGCTGATTTCCATGTAGTCGACTTGGCTTCTCGCTGTTTCGCACAACTCACTAAAGTCGAACATAACGATACAATCAGCTACCTTTCGCGTTTTTATCATTCGGCCTTCGATTTCAATCGCTTTATCGAGCACGCCAGGCTCTGGCGACAACTTATCAAAGTATTCAAATAAATTATCATCCGCTTGCTGATCAAGTGGGCTATGAAAAATTTCGGCTTGCTCAAGGGTACGTAAGCGGTAATCAACACCCGAGTCCACATTAACAATCTCGGTGTTAGCTTTTACTAGTTCAATAGCTGGTAAAAAACGCGCGCGTTGCAAACCGTTTCGGTATAGCTCGTCAGGTACAATGTTTGAAGTTGCCACTAATACGATACCGCGCTCAAATAACGCTTCCATCAGGCCACCTAGCAGCATGGCATCAGTGATATCTTGAACAAAAAACTCGTCAAAACAAATAATATCTGTTTCTGCTTTAAAGATATCTGCAACCACATTTAATGGATTACTGGTATTTTTTAACTTTTTGAGCTCATCATGAACACGATGCATAAAACGGTGAAAGTGCACACGCATCTTACGTTCAGTAGGTAAAGCTTCGTAGAAAGTATCGACTAAATAGGTCTTACCTCTACCTACTCCCCCCCAAAAATAGAGCCCTTTTATGGCTGGCGTGCTATCTTTAGAGAAGAGTTTGGCAAACCACCCCTTAGCGGCTGGTTTCTCTGCCGTTAGGTCATCATAGAGCCTTTGCAAATGACGCACAGCATTTTCTTGCGCTGCATCATGTACAAAGTCTTCACGTTGTAAATCTTGTTGGTACTTCTGCCAAGGAGTCATAGGTCGTTACAATAAAACACAGTTAAATTTGCAGAGTATATTAACACGCATCGTATCTCAGGGTATATTAACCCGCAGTATGATTTCACAATCAAATTAAGCATATTTTAATAATGATTGGACTATAAGTGCTTTTACAGCATTTGTTTTTGTTATTTTTTCCCAAAGGGGTAGATTTATGGGCACAATTACCTGGGTAGGTATTCTTATCATCGTTGCAATTTCGGCATTTTTCATTGGTGCGTTTGTAACAAAGAAACAATTTAAGCAAGATGAGTTAGAACAACAAGTAGAGCAAGCTAATAATGCACTTGAGCAATACCGCCAAGATGTTGCCGATCACTTGGCAAGCACAGGGAAACTTGTCTCAAAGATGAAAGATAACTATGACCAGCTTCTCAACCATGTTGAAGAAACGAACAAACTATTATTAGCAGATAAAAAGCAACACCCTAACGAGCCGTTCTTTTCAAAAGAAACTACCGAGCAATTGCAAAGCTCATTACAAGACCGTCGTGGCGATCGCTCAAGTGCAGAAGCACAACCTGCAGACTATGTGGTCGGTGAAACAGGGTTATTTACTGGTTCAAATAAAGTTTCAGAACATTCTAAAGCCTCTTGATGAACTTTTTTTTGACCCCATAGTCTTTAGATATAACAGCTTTATATCTAAACCAAGAAAAGGGCTGCTTATGCAGCCCTTTTTAGTTTTTGCTTTATCTCTGATGTGGAGTAAACCCTGACTATGAAAATGAAATTATCTGTTATTAGTGCTGCTATTTTATCTTCAAGCTTATTGTTAGCGCCTGCAGTTTCAATGGCTAAATTGCCAGTGGCGGTAAATGGTCAACAGTTACCAACCCTTGCACCAATGTTAGAACAAATCACCCCTGGCGTGGTGAGTATTCAAGTTTCAGGCTCAAAAGAAGTTCGTCGTCGTCCAACACCGTTTGATGACTTTTTTGGCGTACCACGCGGCGGTAGTCAAAAACGTGAATTTAGCGGCCTTGGTTCTGGCGTCATAATTAATGCAGACGAAGGGTATATTGTTACCAATAACCACGTTGTCGAAGATGCAGAAAAAATGATTGTCACCCTTGAGGATGGTCGTGAGTACGAGGCAACCAGAATTGGCAGTGATAAAGAATCAGATATTGCATTGCTGCAAATTGATGCTGATGACTTAACTGAGCTAAAAATTGCCGACTCAGATAAACTGCGCGTGGGTGATTTTGCGGTAGCAATCGGTAACCCATTTGGTTTAAGTCACACAGTAACCTCAGGTATTGTGAGTGCGCTTGGTCGCAGTGGTTTAAACATAGAAGGTTATGAAGACTTTATTCAAACCGACGCGGCTATTAACCAAGGTAACTCTGGTGGTGCATTAGTAAACCTAAATGGTGAGCTGATTGGTATTAACACCGCAATTTTAGGCGCATCAGGTGGAAACGTAGGTATTGGCTTTGCTATCCCATCAACCATGATGAAAAACCTCGTTGATCAAATTATTGAGCATGGCGAAGTTCGTCGCGGTTCACTGGGCATTTCAGGTCGCCCGCTTGACGCTGGCCTTGCTAAAGCACAAAAACTTGATGTAAAACAGGGTGCCTACGTTATGCAGGTGATGGATGACACCGCAGCAAGCAAAGCGGGTATCAAAGCCGGTGACGTGATCATCAGCGTCGATGGCACTGAGATCAGCGGGTTCCATGAACTACGCAGCAAAATTGCTACGCTTGGTGAAGGCAAACGCGTAAAACTAGGTATTTATCGAGATGGTAAAGTTAAAATAGTAAATGTAACCCTCGATGGCGCAGCTTCACTAACAGCAGCTGGCGAAGAAACTCACCCAGCTTTCCAAGGTGCAACACTAGAGAACACTCAGAAGAGTGATGGTAAAGGAGTTGAAATAACCAGTGTGGCAGCACGCTCTCCAGCTGCGCGGGTAGGCCTTGAAGAAGGTGACGTGATTATGCAAGTAAACCGTCAACGTGTTGAAACAATCCGCGACATGAATAAGATTATCGAAAACACTAAAGGTAATATCGTCCTAGGAGTAAAACGAGGTCGAGAACTTATTTTTGTATTAATTCAATAATTTTATTTGATTTTTCATGAAAAAATAACAGTGGTGCTTGCCGCTGTTATTTTTTTTGTGCCATCATTAAATAATTGCTCATTGATAATAAGAATATTGTGCTAAAACTTTTGAAATTTATCCTACCGCCGCTTTTTACTGGTTTAGGTATCGCCTTCTTGGTCGTGCTTTTTAGCCCGAGTTTACGTAGCGCTTTATTACCCAACATGAATTTACCCGTTGCGATCAGCTCGCAGCACATGAGCTTTGCCGATGCAGTGCAACGTGCAGCCCCTTCTGTGGTAACTATTTTTTCCGAAAGTATTTCTAACCAACCACGCTACAAACGTCAAAACACTGTTCAGGCACTTGGTTCAGGCGTCATTATGTCGCAAGACGGTTACATTCTGACTAATTATCACGTTATTAAAAATGCCGACTTGATCATTATTACCCTGGCAGACGGTCGTCGTTTTTATGATGTTCAAGTGATTGGCTTTGATAGTGAAACAGATTTAGCTTTATTAAAAATAAACGCTGAACACTTACCTGTCATTCCTGTTAATGACAATTTTAAACCACGTGTAGGCGATGTTGTTTTAGCCATTGGTAACCCACTTAATTTAGGTCAAACCATTACCCAAGGGATTATTAGCGCTACAGGTAAGCAAAACTTAATCGACAGCCCATACAGCAGCCTATTACAAATGGATGCCGCGATAAATGTAGGAAACTCAGGTGGTGCATTAGTTAATTCACGTGGTGACTTAGTAGGTATCACGTCGGCGCAATTCAAAACCCATGCAGATTTGGATATCCAAGGTATTTTCTTTGCAGTGCCCTACTCAATCGCTAAAGACATCATGGATATATTAATCAAACATGGCCGTGTTGTACGAGGTTATTTAGGTTTTAGAGGCACCGGCATAGATAGCACAGGCAAAGATGTTAGTGATAACTTTACGCCTGTAGCAGGAATGCGTATTACCGAGCTAGACCCGTTTGGACCAGCGTGGCAAGCGGGGATCAGAGAAACCGATATCGTAATTAAAATCGGCGGTATTTCGGTTGCTAACCCACAACTAGTTTTAGACAAACTAGCAAAAACTGAACCGGGCAATAAGCTAGAATTTGAAGTCTATCGTGATGGTGAGATATTAAAGATTATGGTTACTGTTGGCGAACTAGAGTCAAAATCTTAACCAAAAAAAAGCCTAACAAACGTTAGGCTTTTTTATAAGTATTAAGTTATTAGCTTGAACGACGCTTAATATTAGCACCCAGCGCACTTAGTTTGTCTTCAATACGCTGATAACCACGGTCAACGTGGTAAATGCGATCAACAACTGTCTCACCTTGCGCCACAATACCAGTTAAAATAAGGCTTGCTGACGCACGTAAATCTGTCGCCATCACTTGCGCGCCCGATAACCTTTCTGTATCACCACAAATTGCTGTATTACCTTCTAAGCGAATATTTGCGCCCATACGCTGTAGTTCAGGTACATGCATAAAACGATTTTCAAAAATCGTTTCAGTGATGGTAGCACTGCCCTTCGCTACCACATTTAAAGCGGTAAATTGCGCTTGCATGTCGGTTGGAAAGCCCGGGTGTGGCATGGTCTTAATGTTAACCGCTTTTAATTCACGACCACGCATATCAAGGTAAATACTGTTATCAGTCACTTCAACCAAAGCATTCGTGGCGCGTAACTTTTCAATCACGGGATCTAGGCTATGGTGATCTGTGTTTTTACACAATACTTCGCCGCCAGCCATTGCCGCAGCGACCAAGAAAGTACCTGTTTCAATGCGGTCTGGAAGAATACTGTACTCACAACCAGATAACGACTCAACACCTTCAATTTCGATGCGGCTTGTACCTGCACCGCTGATTTTAGCGCCCATCGCAATTAAGCAATTCGCAAGATCAGTGATCTCAGGTTCGCGTGCAGCGTTTTCAAGAACTGTTTTACCATCAGCCAGCGTTGCGGCCATGAGTAAGTTTTCTGTTGCGCCAACACTCACCATTTCCATGAAGATTTCGGCGCCTTTTAAACGACCATCAACTTTGGCATTGATATAACCATTTTCAACCTTGATCACTGCGCCCATGCGCTCAAGTCCTTGAATATGAATATCAACCGGGCGGGCACCAATGGCACAACCACCAGGCAGTGAAACTTTTGCTTCACCGAAACGTGCCACTAAAGGCCCCAGAGCAAGCACAGAGGCACGCATTTGTTTTACCAGCTCATACGGAGCTAAAGTTTTATCAACCGTCGCGCCATCGATGATCAGCGTATCTTGCTGCCATTCTACCGTTGCACCAAGCGTTTTAAGTAAAGCTTCGGTGGTGCCGATATCACGTAAGCGAGGTACGTTACTAAAGGTACTTTTACCTTGCCCAAGCAGTGCTGCAAACAAAATAGGAAGTGCGGCGTTTTTAGCGCCAGAAATAGTGACTTCACCTGCCAGCGAGGTGCCACCTTGAATAACAAATTGATCCATGAGGAGGCCCTGAAACTATTGAGGTAAAATAAATTTTTGTTCGCGTTTCCATTCAGTCGGCGTGAACGCTTTGATTGATACAGCGTGGATTGTACCGTCTGAGATTGTTGACATTAACGGAGCATAGACCAATTGTTGTTTCTTAACGCGCGTTAAACCGTCAAAACACTCACCAACAGCAATCACTTCGTAGTGGCTACCGTTTGCTTTAACAATCACTTCGTCTAGCTTTAATTCGTCGCGTAATAACGTTTCGACTTGGCTTGTTTCCATAAATCTCACTCAAATAAGGTTGTGACCTGTCCCAACTGCATCAAGTTTTGCAGTTGCTCAGGAATATTTTGCAATTCAAGGCGAATACCTTGCTGCTTTAATTCTGCGAAAGAGTGAATTAACCAAGCTAAGCCCGCCGTGTCAACCCTAGATACACCAGAAAGGTCAAAATACCACGTTTTGTGTGTAGATTGTGACTTGGTGTTCAGAAGGCGTTCATTGGCGATAGAGTTTCGGGTCAGTTCACCACTGACCCGAAACTGATTATCCTCGAGTTGAGTAATATCAACGTTACTCATCGCCACCTTCACCTCTAAACTGCACTGGTAGTTGGCTCTTTTGCTCAAGTAAGTCACTCACGTGTTCGATACCTTGTTGACGCAAAATGCCTTGTAATTCACTTTGTTTAGCGTCAAGCAGGCTTATACCCTCGGCAATCATGTCGTATGCACGCCAATCACCATCTCGGTCTTCACGCACTTTAAAGTCAATTTTAATATCAGGCTTACCTGGTTCCACAATTTTCGTTTTGACTAGTACCACATCTTGACCTTTAAAAGGCTGGGCTGGGCCAAACTCAACACTTTGGTTTGTATACTGCGTAAACACACCAGCGTATGTAGCAATTAGGTATTTTTGAAACACATCAATGAAGTGTTGCAAATCTTTGATTGCTTTTGCCTTTTCTTCTTTATCTTCGATTGCACGTACTTTTGATACATGGTTACCTAACACACGAAGTGCAGCGTACTTGTAGTCAATGTAAGGCATTAACTCTTCTTCTACGATCACTCGTAGATACTCTTTATCTTTGGCGATTAAAGGCTGATCTTTAGTAATACGTGCAAAGGTATTATCTGATACTTTGCGCACCATTTTGTATGGGTCTTTTAAATCGACCTCAGGCTCTGCAGCGTGTACACCTACCGTAAACACCACGCTTAAAGCGATTAGAAATTTTTTAAACATCATTATTCACTTCCTTGGTTGAACAAGAACTGACCTATCAGCTCTTCTAATACTAATGCTGACTTGGTATCGGTGATGTAATCACCATCAGCAAGCGCTTTACTTTCAACACCAAACAAATCATCTAAAGCAGCATCATCTTGAGCGGCTGTCACTTTTTCACCCATGCAGCGTTGCTCTGCAGAATCGGCAGCAATAACCGGGTTAATACCCAAGTACTGCTCCCCTAAAATACCTGATGTTAAAATAGAGATAGAGGTTGTATCTGAAAACTTACACAAATAGTTTGCGTCAATCGCCATGTTAACCACTGGCACAAACTCTTTTGGATCAATTGAAATTGACTCAACACGCCCCACAACAACTCCGCCGACCTTAATTGGCGCGCGGGCTTTTAACGAACCAATGTTTTCAAACTTGGCATTTAGTTGGTACGTTTCACCGCTACCACTAATGCCGGCATTTGCTACTTTGAATGCAAGCAATGCAAAAGCCGCAATACCTAGGGCTACAAAAAAGCCAACTAAAATTTCTAATTTCCGTGAATTCATCTTTATACCCTAATTAGCTGGTAAACATTACCGCTGTTAAAATAAAGTCAAAACCTAAAACTGCCAGTGATGAGTGTACAACGGTTTCTGTTGTCGCTTTACTTATCCCTTCAGAAGTAGGGATACAGTCATACCCTTTGTAAAGCGCAATCCACGTTACAATCAAGGCAAATACAAAGCTTTTAATCATGCCATTGACAATATCTTGCTGAAACGACACTTGCGCTTGCATGATTGACCAAAAACTACCTGAATCAACACCAAGCCAATCAACGCCAACTAAGTGAGCGCCGATAATAGCAACAGCAGAAAATATTAATGCAAGCAATGGCATACTAATAAAGCCAGCCCAAAAGCGCGGGGCAATAATGCGTTTAAGTGGGTCAATTGCCATCATCTCTAAGCTAGATAATTGCTCAGTGGCTTTCATCAAGCCGATTTCAGCTGTTAGTGCACTGCCCGCGCGACCAGCAAATAATAACGCCGTGACCACAGGCCCTAATTCGCGTAACAAACTTAGTGCCACCAATGGCCCTAAGCTATCTTCAGCACCATAACCGACTAATACGGTATAGCCTTGTAAAGCGAGCACCATGCCGATAAACAGGCCCGACACCATAATGATTAAAAGCGATTGTGAGCCGACCATATACAACTGACGGATCAGTAACGGCGTACCTTTTTTGAAGTTTGGCATATTTACTAATGCGCCAAACAACATTTGCGTAGAGCGACCAAGCGCAGCAAAACGGCCTAACGTTTTGTGACCTAGCTTTTGAAACAGATCAAGCATTCGGTACTCCCAATAATTCATCATCATAAGCAGGAGCAGGATAATGGAATGGTACAGGACCATCCGATAATCCTTTTAAGAACTGCTGAACAAGCTCTGATTGATGATTTTGCATTTGCTCAGGTGAGCCTTCACCAATCACACCTTGATCAGCAATAATGATCACGTGATCTGCAATACTAAGCACTTCGGTTACATCGTGCGTTACAATAAGCGACGATAAACCTAACACCTCATTCAGTGATTTGATCAGCTTAACAAGTACCCCCATCGAAATAGGGTCTTGGCCGGCAAAAGGCTCATCATACATAATCAGTTCGGGGTCAAGGGCTATCGAGCGAGCCAAAGCTGCACGGCGTGCCATACCACCTGATAATTCAGACGGCATTAAATCTTGTGCACCACGAAGACCTACAGCTTGTAACTTCATAAGGACTACAAGCCGAATTAAATCTTCACTAAGTTGAGTGTGTTCGCGTAAGGGGAAAGCGATATTGTCAAACACAGACATATCAGTGAATAAAGCACCACTTTGAAAAAGCATACTCATTTTAGTGCGGGCAGCGTAAAGCTCCTTGCGAGACATGCTAGGAATACTATTGCCTTCGAACAAAATATCACCAGAATCAGGCTTAAGTTGACCACCTATCAAGCGTAACATGGTGGTTTTACCTATGCCGCTCGGTCCCATGATAGCGGTGATCTTGCCTTTCGGAATGTTAAAACTCATATTTTTATATATGATTCTATCGCCCCGTGAAAAGGTTACATCCTTGATTTCTACTATTGATTGCGACAAGTCGCTCTCCATAACGTTTTTCACTCGTTTTGCCATTTTAAAGTTTTTTTAGTCAAGATGGAAAAAACAATTCGTAAAATTTTGTAATATTTTCTATTCGCCAAATTAAACTCTACGCAGTTGCTCCTTAACCACACCTGAAATCTCATTCCTAAAAAACCGCGCTTTGTGCCTGCCAGCCTATTCTTTTACTTATACTTTCCTGCTCGCTTTTGTTACTATTTGCAGCCATCTGTTTCAGTAATGTTGGCGTATCACAATGGTGACTTCTTTTGTCATTTTAATTATTGGTTTTGCAGCACTTGTTTGGAGTGCCGATCGGTTTGTTTATGGTGCGGCTGCACTCGCAAAAAATATGGGGATCCCGACCCTAATCATAGGTTTAACGGTTGTTGCTATGGGTTCTTCAGCCCCTGAAATGATGGTATCTGCTTCTGCCGCGCTTGCCGGTAAAACTGATACAGCAGTGGGTAATGCTGTTGGCTCAAATATCACCAATATCTTACTTGTACTGGGTGTAACAGCACTACTTCGCCCTCTTTCTGTCTCGTCAATGACCTTAAAACGAGAAATGCCTTTAGTACTGCTTGTCTCAATTGCGGCATGGTACGTGTTTTCAGATAACTACTTTTCGTTTGCCGAAGGTATCGCATTAGCTCTTGCCTTTGTTGTCTTCATCGCAGGCTTAGTGATTGTTTCTTTACGCGCTAAAAATCAAGACGATGACCCTTTCGTGAGCGAGGCATGTGAAGATGTTCCCGATAATGTCAGTACTAAATCAGCTATCCTATGGCTTGTTATCGGTATGATACTTTTACCTATCAGCTCACATTTTTTAGTCGAATCAGCCGTTGATATTGCTAAATACTTTGGCCTTTCAGACCTTGTAATTGGTTTAACAATTATCGCTATTGGTACCAGTCTACCTGAACTGGCTGCATGTATTGCTGGGGTATTGAAAAACGAAGATGATTTAGCATTGGGTAATATTGTAGGCTCGAACATTTTCAACCTACTCGCTGTTTTACCACTGGCTGGGATCATCAACCCATCGATTATCGACCCATCTGCAGCGAACCGCGATGCCCTTATCATGATTGCAGCTACTTTAGTGCTGATTGCCATGTCATTGAACTTTAAAGGTGCTCGCCGCATCAATAGAGTAGAAGGTGGCTTTTTGTTAGTCGCATTTATTGCATATCAAGGCTATATTTTTAGCCAAATAGGATAATCAATGACCCAGCTAAATTTTATTGCGCAAGGTAAGCGCGTTCTTGAAATTGAAGCGCAAGCTTTACACGAAATAGATCAGTACATCGATGAACATTTCGAGCAAGCTTGTCAGCTAATGTACCAATGCACAGGCCGTATCATCGTTATAGGCATGGGTAAGTCTGGCCACATTGGCAATAAAATAGCTGCCACATTAGCAAGCACTGGTACACCGGCATTTTTCGTTCATCCTGGCGAAGCAAGCCATGGCGACCTAGGGATGATCACTCGAGATGATGTAGTAATGTGCATTTCGAATTCGGGTGAAACCAGTGAAGTGTTAAGCATTATTCCTGTTATTAAACGAATTGGCGCAAAAATGATTTCGCTAACAGGTAACCCTGACTCAACAATGGCAAAGCTCTCTAATGTGCATGTTTGCATTAAAGTTAGCCAAGAAGCATGCCCACTGGGTCTTGCGCCAACGGCAAGCACTACAGCAACCTTGGTTATGGGTGATGCAATGGCTGTTGCTTTACTCGAAACACGTGGCTTTACAGCCGATGACTTTGCATTATCTCATCCCGGAGGTAGCCTAGGTAAACGCTTGTTGCTTACATTAAACGATGTAATGCACAGTGGTGATGCAACACCAATAGTGCACGAGTCGCAAAGCATTAAAGATGCGCTTATTGAAATGTCTGCGAAGGGGTTAGGTATGACAGCCGTGGTCGCGGAAGACCAAAAACTCTGCGGCTTATTTACGGATGGTGATTTACGTCGTATTTTAGAGCAACGTATTGATATTCATAGTACCGCCATTAGCCAGGTCATGACGCGCTCATGTACTACAGCCAGTGCAGAGATGCTGGCTGCTGAGGCGTTAAATATTATGGAACGCAAACGTATCAACGGCTTGATTGTAATCGATAAAAATAACACACCGATTGGCGCGCTTAATATGCAAGACCTATTAAAAGCAGGAGTTC
Organism: Pseudoalteromonas sp. PAR1; assembly: GCF_947311895.1. Classification (NCBI taxonomy): domain Bacteria; kingdom Pseudomonadati; phylum Pseudomonadota; class Gammaproteobacteria; order Alteromonadales; family Pseudoalteromonadaceae; genus Pseudoalteromonas; species Pseudoalteromonas sp. PAR1. Next base: position 133,196 of record NZ_CAMZMY010000011.1, read on the forward strand.
TGTAAGTAATGACATTCGCCGAGCTATACCAGCCCCTTAGTCCTGATGTAAGTCAGCGTGCTCAAAAAGTTAAGTTACTAATATGTGATATTGATGGCGTTTTTTCTGATGGCAGAATTTATCTTGGAAATCAGGGCGAAGAGCTTAAAGCATTTAATACCAAAGATGGCTTTGGCATCAAAGCACTCATTAATAGTGGCTTTGAAGTTGCCGTTATTACCGGGCGCCATTCACAAATAGTTCAGCAGCGAATGACTAGCCTAACCGTACAGCATATTTATCAAGGCCAAGAAACAAAGCTGATTGCATACCAAGAGTTAAAAGATAAACTTGGCCTAGAAGATGAGCAAATAGCGTACATTGGTGACGATGGCCCTGATTTGCCTGTAATGGAAAAAGTAGGCTTTGCGGTAGCAGTCAATGATGCGCACCCATTGATAAAAAAACTGGCTCACTATACGACCATGCTACCGGGTGGCTTTGGCGCTGTACGTGAATTAACAGATTTACTGATGTTAGAAAACGGTAAGCCGTTAACTAGCGATGGAACCAGCACATGAATATAGCCCGTATTTTACTGAGTATTGTTTTTGTTTGTTGCATGGTGTGGTTGTGGTATCCGTACTTTAACCAAACAACAAACACAATAAATAGTGAAGACGAGATTATTGCAACTCCCGATTATACGGCCGTTGCACTAAAGCAAACCGCTTATGATGAGCAAGGCAAGATTAGCCATAAAGTGGCTGCTGCAAAAATGGAGCTGTATCAGCAACTTGGGTTTACCTTTTTTGAGCAACCTATTTTTACACTTTATGGCGACCAGCAAATTTGGCAAGTAAAAGCTAAAGAAGCCACCTTATATGAAAACGATCAGCTTATTTTTGAAGGCGATGTTGTTGCTAAAAACTTAACCCATAATGGCATGATCGAAGATATTAAAGCTGAAAACATTAACGTTGATATAGAACAAATGACCATGTTTTCGAAGCAACCTGTGACGCTAACAGGACCAAATTTAAAAATTACCGGTAAAGGCCTAAAAGCTAATTTAAAAACCGAGATTGTAGAGTTAACTAACCATACACGAACCATATACTATGACCAATAAACTGAAGAAATTACTCCTGATCCCAAGCTTATTGATTGCCTTTTCAGGCGTAGCTGCCGAGCAGACAGGCGCACAAATTAGCATAAGCTCAGATCGCCAAACTGGTAAGCTAAAAGATGGCGTTGGTATATTTGAAGGCAATGTCGAAATTATACATGGTAACCGCCGGATCACAGCCGAACGCCTTGAAGCCCATGGTGGTGATACAGAAGGTACTGTTGAGTTAATTATCGCCACAGGTAAGCCTGCTTATTTTGAAGAAAAGCAAGCAGATGGCACGGTAATGAGCGCCAGTGCAGAAGAAGTTCGCTACGACGTAGCCAAGCGCTTCTTAACTTTAAATGGCGAAGCCGAAGTGACTCAAGCAGGCCAAAAAGTAACAGCGAAAAGCATTACCTATGATATGGCACAACAACTAATTAGCGCAGAAAAAGATGAAAACTCAACAGACCGTGTACACACAATCTTAGTGCCTGTAGACAACAAACAAGACGATAAAGGCCAACCATGAGCACATTAAAAGCAGAGCTTTTAGCAAAAAGCTATAAAGGCCGCCAAGTTGTCAAAAATGTGGGTCTTGAAGTTGAAGCGGGCAGTATCGTTGGTTTGCTTGGCCCAAATGGCGCAGGCAAAACCACCACTTTCTATATGATTGTTGGCTTAGTACCTAGCGATAAAGGCAAGATCAGCATTGATGATAACGATATTACACTTTTGCCAATGCATAGCCGAGCACGTTTAGGGATTGGTTACCTACCACAAGAGTCATCTATTTTTAGAAAGTTAACGGTTTATCAAAACCTAATGGCTATTTTAGAAACGCGTAAAGATTTAAATAAACAAGGCCGAGAAGAAACACTCAACAACTTACTTGATGAATTTAGTATTCAGCATATTCGTGATAGTCAAGGCATGGCCTTATCTGGGGGCGAGCGTCGTCGCGTAGAAATTGCTCGGGCATTAGCAGCAAACCCTAAATTTATCTTGTTAGATGAGCCTTTTGCTGGTGTTGATCCTATTTCAGTGTTAGATATAAAGAAAATTATTGAACACTTAAAAAATCGTGGTATTGGTGTATTAATCACTGACCATAATGTTAGAGAAACCCTTGATGTTTGTGAAAAAGCCTACATTGTTTCTCATGGGGAGCTAATTGCATCAGGAACACCTGAGCATGTTTTAGCTGACCAAACCGTACGCGATGTGTATCTAGGTGAGCAATTCAGGCTATAACCAATAAGCCACCATCTAGCGCATCTGCTAAACTAAATAACAATGACAATAAATCGATATAAATTTACCTGTGACTGCACAGGTGTCGATAACACATAAAAGGATTGTTAGGGATACATGAGGCAATCATTACAGCTGCGCATGGGCCAGCAACTTACAATGACTCCACAACTGCAACAAGCAATTCGCTTGCTGCAGCTTAGTACATTGGATCTCCAGCAAGAAATTCAAGAAGCACTTGATAGTAACCCTCTGCTTGAAGTGGAAGAAGCAGATTACAACGATGAAAACATTGGTAAGAACGAGCAAAAAGCTGAATCTGATGATACTCAGCTAAGTGCATCGGCCGAAGAAGCGCCGAGTGAGTACGAACAAGAAAGCAGCGATGCCCTTAACAAAGACACCGTAAGTGACGATTTAGCCATGGATGTGACATGGGATGAGTACATGAGTGCTGCCCCATCAACATCATCAGGTCCAATGCCAGAAGATGAGTCAATTTATCAAGGTGCATCGACTGAAACCCTCCATGAATACCTTATGTGGCAATTACAACTCACACCATTTAGCCCAACTGACGAAGCGATCGCTGTCGCCATCGTAGAGGCAATTGATGACTCAGGTATTTTAACTGTTAGCTGCGAAGACATAGTCGAAAGTTTTAATCAAAATAATGATGAAGAAGAAATCGAACTAGATGAAGTCGAAGCGGTCTTAAAGAGAATACAGTTGTTTGATCCAGTAGGGATTGGTGCCCGTAGCTTACAAGAGTGCTTATGTATCCAGCTTCGCCAATTCGATGCGAGTACGCCGTATTTAGCTGAAACTAAAATGGTTTTATCTGAGCATATTGAATTATTAGCAAGTCGCGACTATCGCACTTTGATGAAAAAGACTAAGCTTAAAGAAAGCGAACTAAAAGAAGTAATGACGCTGATCCACAGCTTAAACCCTAAGCCAGCAGACAGCATAGTTCGCGAAGAGTCTGAGTACGTTATACCCGATGTATCGGTTAAAAAAGTTAAAGGTCGTTGGGTCGTTGAACTAAACCCAGATTGTATGCCAAAAATTAGAGTGAATAGCCAATATGCAGCTATGTCACGCTCAGTAAAATCGAGCAGCGATAGCCAGTTTATTCGCTCTCATTTACAAGAAGCTAAATGGTTTATTAAAAGCTTAGAGAGCCGTAACGATACACTTTTAAAAGTGACCAATTGTATCGTACAGCAACAACAAGCATTTTTTGAACATGGCCCAGAAGCCATGAAACCAATGGTGCTGAACGATGTCGCAGAAATGGTCGAAATGCATGAATCGACAATTTCACGTGTTACAACACAAAAATACATGCACACCCCTCGCGGGATTTTTGAGTTGAAATATTTCTTCTCAAGCCATGTCAGCACAGAAAACGGTGGTGAGTGTTCATCAACAGCAATTCGCGCTTTGATCAAAAAGCTTATCGCTGCAGAAAACTCAGCTAAACCATTGAGTGATAGTAAAATTGCAGATATATTGGCTGAGCAAGGAATTAAAGTAGCTAGACGCACAATTGCAAAATATCGAGAGTCTCTAGCGATACCTCCGTCTAATCAGCGTAAGAGTTTGATTTAGACGTTTTACATAGAAGGAAAATGCTTATGCAACTAAATTTAACTGGTCGTCATGTAGAAATCACTGATTCATTAAGAGACTATGTAAACAGCAAGTTTGCAAAACTAGAAAGGCATTTTGACCACATTAATAATGTACATGTCATTCTAGATGTAGAAAAATTAAGCCAAAAAGCAGAAGCAACTTTACATGTAAATGGAGGCGAGCTCTTTGCCTCAACTGCACACCAAGATATGTATGCAGCCATTGACTCGCTAATCGACAAACTAGATCGTCAAGTCATTAAACACAAAGAGAAATTAGCTCGACACTAAATTATGAAACTTAGTTCACTTACTAACCAGGACTGCAGCAAAGCTGCGGTCCTTTTTAATAGCAAAAAAAGAATCCTTGAATATATCAGCGAGCTGGCTCACCAGCAGCTTCCTCATTTATCTCAACAAGACGTCCTTGATGCCTTACTCAATAGAGAAAAATTAGGCAGTACAGGTATTGGTCGTGGCATTGCTATTCCACATGGCCGCATGAGTGGTGCAGAGCAACCACAGGCATTTGTCATAGTGAGTGAATCCCCAATCAATTTTGACGCAATTGATAACCGACCTGTGGATATTTTCGTTGCACTCATCGTACCAGATGGAGACAGCCAACTTCACCTAAAGACATTATCGACAATTGCTGATAGACTAAAAGATAAAGAGTTTTGTAAACAGTTACGTAGCGCTAAAACAGACCACGAACTGTTTCAGGTCATATCAGCAGAGGCATAAATGGAATTAATTATCATCAGCGGTCGCTCAGGCTCAGGTAAATCGGTCGCTTTACGTGTACTTGAAGACTTGGGTTACTACTGTGTTGATAATATCCCAGTCAACTTATTACCTTCGCTTGTTCGTAGCGTTTCAGACAACTATGACAAAATAGCAGTCAGCATAGATGTGCGTAACTTACCGAAAGAGCAGCAAGAGTTTAATGATATTCTTGAATACCTGCCAGGTTTCGCAAACCCAACACTGTTCTATTTAGACAGTGATGACCAAACTCTGATCAAACGCTTTTCTGAAACGCGACGCTTACATCCTCTATCGATTGACTCGCTGCCACTCGATTTAGCAATTAAGCAAGAAAGAGTATTACTGGATGTACTGATCACGCGCGCTGATTTTATGATTGATACCACCGACCTGAGTGTTCATCAGTTAGCTGAATCAATTCGTGAAAAGATCTTAGGTAAAAAAGATAAAAAGCTGATTATCACCTTTATGTCGTTTGGCTTTAAACATGGTATTCCAAAAGAAGCCGATTACGTATTTGATGCACGTTTTTTACCAAATCCACACTGGGAGCCAGACCTAAAGCCACTCACAGGCTTAGATCAACCAGTAAAAGATTACCTTGCAAGTCATAGCATAGTGCAAAAATTTACATGGCAAATTCAAACATTTGTGCAAACATGGTTGCCTCACCTTGAGCGTAACAATCGCAGCTATCTTACCATCGCAATTGGCTGTACTGGCGGGCAACATCGCTCGGTATATTTAGCGCAGACCATTGGTGATAGCTTTTCAAAAACGCATGCAAACGTAAAAATCCGCCATCGCGAGCAAGATATTTAATTGGATGCCAGATGCACGCAGAAGACACGTTTTTAATTCAAAATAAGCTTGGCTTGCACGCACGAGCAGCCACTGTTTTAGCACAACTTGCTTTGCAATTTGATGCTAAAATTATGCTTTATCAAGACGATAAAGAAGCTGAAGGTGATAGTGTTTTAGCCTTAATGCTACTTGAAAGTAGCCAAGGTAAAGAAGTGCGTGTGGTATGTGAAGGCCCAGATGCAGAGGCTGCACTGAACGCAATTGGAGAATTAATTGCACAACGCTTTCATGAACAAGAATAGCGTTTGCTAAGGCTTAACCGTTTAAGTTAAACTTAGTTCAGGTATTTATAATTCTCTTTAAATATCCTACTTTTATATCGTTCACACCTTAAAAATACAAAGCACTTAATAATTTTATCGCAGTGTGAAGATATCCTGCAAATACACCACTTAGCAACTATGCTGTATTTGCAGAATCTTTATTAATCTATTTTCAGTTGTAAGGACGCCAATGCCAGAAGCCTTTGAACAAGACTACCCACTACAACAACTTAAACAAGTGACCAAGTCACTCAATAGTGGACAATTTGTTCAGGTGCGAGGCATGCTCGCTAAAACAGCTCCGTGTGATACCGCTTTATTATTAGAGTCATCTCCCCATAAAATTCGTCGCATGCTATGGCAGTTGGTAGACCCAGATGTGCGTGGTGATGTTTTAGAAGAACTCTCTGAAGACGTACGTTTAGGTATTATTGCTCAGATGGAGCCTGAGCACATTGCTGCTGCAACCGAAGACATGGACGACGATGACTTAGGTGAAGTTCTTCGTAGCCTTCCTGACACCGTTTATCAAGACGTAGTCAGTGCAATGGACTCGCAAGATAGAGAAAGGGCAACTCAGGCACTGTCGTACCAAGAGCGTTCAGCCGGTGCCCTGATGAACAGCGATACGGTAACAATTCGTCCAGATGTTACCTTAGATGTAGTCCTGCGCTATTTACGCTTGCGTGGTGAACTACCAGAGGGTACAGATGACTTATACGTTGTTGATAAACATAACTGCTTTTTAGGCGCGCTTTCGTTAACCACATTACTGACCAACTCATCGGATAAAATTGTTCGTGATTTAATGGATGAAGAGTGTGAGTCAATCCTAATCTCAATGGATGAAAGTGATGTAGCGCAATTGTTCGAGCGTCATAACTGGATTTCAGCCCCTGTTGTTGATGATAACGCTCACTTGCTTGGTCGTATTACCATCGATGATATCGTTGACGTAATCCGTGAAGATGCTGAACATAGCATGTTAAGCCTTGCTGGTCTTGACGACGAAGAAGATACCTTTGCGCCAGTACTCAAAAGTTCGCAGCGTCGCTCTATTTGGCTGGGAGTTAACTTATTAACCGCATTGCTAGCAGCAATTGTGGCAAGCTTTTTTGAAAACACCTTAGCAATCTTGCCTATTTTGGCGGTACTAAATGGTATCGTACCTTCAATGGGTGGTGTTGCAGGTAGCCAAACATTAACACTGGTTATTCGTGGTATAGCGGTTGGCCATATCAACCAAACAAACCAACGCTTCTTATTACTTAAGGAACTGGCGATAGGCGCACTGAATGGCGTTATTTGGTCGATATTGATTGCTGGTGTGGTTGCCCTATGGCAATGGGACTTTAAGCTCGGTGCGGTCTTAGCGTTTGCGATGTTTATGAATCTTGTTGCCGCTGGTATCGCGGGTGCGAGTATTCCGTTAATTCTTAAGAAAATGAAAATTGACCCAGCCCTCGCCGGCAGTGTGGTACTGACAACCGTCACCGATATTGTTGGTATTTTTGCTTTTTTAGGCACTGCAACCTGGTTATTGATCTAATATAAAAACGGCCCTTTAAGGGCCATTTATATCCTTTACTTTGCGCGCTGCTTATTTTTACCTACTCTAGGTTTGGTATTGGCCTTTTTGAATTGGCTAAAACCAGTGTGACGTGTAAGTGCTGCACGGCCTTTACCACCTTTACTATTTGCCGCTTTTTCGTTGCGACTCTCTTCAGGCACCAAACAGTTTGGCCCTTTCCCGATTAGATTCGCTTTGCCCATTTTTCTGAGAGCTTCGCGGATCATCGGCCAGCCGGCAGGATCATGATAGCGTAAAATAGCTTTATGCAAACGACGCTGACGTGCCCCTTTTGGCACAGGCACTTGTTCAGTATTGTTTTTAATATTACGTAACGAGTTCATCTCGGTATGATAAATTGTCGTTGCATTGGCCATTGGCGACGGGTAAAAATTTTGTACCTGATCAAGCTTAAAGTCATTTGCTTTTAACCATAACGCCATGTTAACCATGTCTTCGTCTTTCGTTCCTGGATGTGCAGAAATAAAATACGGGATCAAATACTGTTTCTTACCGGCTTCTTTTGAGTATTTATCAAATAGCTCTTTAAACTTATCGTAAGCACCCATACCCGGCTTCATCATCTTAGATAATGGGCCATCCTCAGTATGCTCAGGGGCAATTTTTAAGTAGCCGCCTACGTGATGAGTAACCAGCTCTTTTACATAGCGTGGATCTTCCACTGCTAAGTCATAGCGTACGCCTGACGCAATCAAGATTTTCTTCACGCCTTTCACATCACGGGCTTTTTTATAAAGCTCAATCGTTGGGGTGTGATCGGTGTCCATATGCTTACAGATATCAGGATAAACACATGATAAACGTCGGCACGTGCTCTCGGCCTTTTTGCTCTTACAGCGCAATTTATACATATTCGCTGTTGGGCCACCTAAGTCAGAAATTACCCCTGTGAAGCCCGGTACTTTGTCACGAATTTGCTCAATTTCATCAATAATTGATTGCTCTGAACGGCTTTGAATAATGCGTCCTTCATGTTCTGTAATCGAACAGAAAGAACAACCACCAAAGCACCCTCGCATAATGTTCACCGAGGTTTTAATCATTTCATAGGCAGGAATTTTTTCATCGCCATAGCTTGGGTGCGGAATACGCTGATATGGCAAACCAAATACGCCATCCATTTCTTCAGTTTCAAGCGGAAATGCTGGCGGATTCACCCAAATCGAACGGTCGCCATGGCGTTGAAACAAGGCACGTGCACAACCTGGGTTTGTTTCTTGGTGCAAAATACGCGACGCATGGGCATAAAGCGGTTTATTTACACTCACTTGCTCATACGCTGGTAACTTAACGTAGGTCTTTTCCCATGGCTTAGGACGCGCAGGCTGAATAGTGATTGGTTTGGCAGCCTCAACGCTTAAATCAATACCCGCTTGTTTAAACTCAGACTTACTACAACCGACATCATCTGCACCATACGGGTTTGGAATTGGATCAATCTTACCGATTTTATCGATAGCCGTAGAGTCACTGCCACGCCAGCCCGGCAAAGGCTCTTTTCGAATAACCGCAGTACCACGAATATCTTGAATGGTATCAACCGACTCACCACCAGCAATTCGGTGCGCAACTTCAACAAGCGGACGCTCGGCATTACCGTAAATTAAAATGTCAGCTTTGGCATCAAACAAAACACTTCGGCGTACTTTTTCTTGCCAGTAATCATAGTGCGCAATACGACGTAAACTCGCCTCAATACCACCAATAATTAACGGCACATCTTTATAAGCTTCACGACAGCGTTGACTATACACAACCACAGCACGATCAGGACGTTTACCACCTATGTTACCCGGCGTGTATGCATCATCATGGCGCATACGCTTTTCAGCAGTATAGCGGTTGATCATCGAGTCCATATTGCCCGCAGTCACACCAAAAAATAAGTTAGGCTTACCTAACGCCATAAAAGCATCTTTTGAGTTCCAATCAGGCTGAGCAATAATACCAACGCGAAACCCCTGCGACTCAAGCATTCGGCCAATTACAGCCATACCAAAACTTGGGTGATCAACATAGGCATCGCCACTGACGATAATCACATCGCAACTATCCCAGCCTAATGCATCCATTTCTGCACGGGTGGTTGGTAAAAATGGCGCCGTGCCATAGCATTCAGCCCAATACTTAGGGTAAGAAAACAGGCCTCGCTCGGCTTTTAATGCGCTCATAAAGTGTACTCTGCTAACAAAAGGGGCGAATTATACCCCACTCTTATGGATTATTATAGAAAACAAAACGCCCTTCACATTGAAGGGCGCTGCAAGTAACTAGGGTCAAGAGCTAAGCTAATTAATGTTTGGCTTGTAAATATGTGATTAACTCGTTCTCAGGCATAGGCTTAGCGTACATAAATCCTTGTACTTCATCACAACCAAGCTCAAGCAAATAATCGGCTTGTGCTTGTGTTTCAACACCCTCTGCAATTGTTTTTAGACCTAATCTTGCACCCAAAGAAATAATTAACGCAGCGATAGCCTCACACCCCTTACCTGGTAGGTCTTTTATAAATGCTCTGTCGATTTTGAGTCTATCTAACGGCAGTTTTTGCAAATAACTCAACGATGAGAAGCCTGTACCAAAGTCATCAATCGCAATTTCAATGCCAAATGCTTTTAACTCCTCAAGAGTGGTAATAACATTGCTCAGCTCGTCCATTACCACACTTTCGGTTACTTCAAGCTCTATAAACTGTGGCTTAACTTCATATTTTATTAGAGTGTCTTTAACCTGCTGCGCATAACCTTTCACTTTAAACTGTGGCACTGAAACGTTTACAGCAACACTAATGTTAAAGCCAAGCTGTTCAAGACGCTTTTGTTGTAAACATGCTTGTTCTAGTACCCACTGCCCTATTTCAACAATTAAACCTGCATCTTCAGCCAAGGGAACAAATATAGCCGGGGAAATATATTGGCCATTTCCTGACGGCCAACGTAGCAATGCTTCACAGCCGATGATCTCTAATGTATTCAAATCTAGTTGCGGTTGGAACCACACTTCAAGTTTACGTTGTTCAAAGTCTTGACGAAGCTGCCTTATAATCCCTAAGCGCCATGCCATCTGCTCTTCCATTTCTGGAGTATACGTGACGACCATTTCAGAGGAATTCTTTTTAGCTTGGTTCAAAGCTATATATGCCAATTTTAGTGTTTCAATACCCGCTTTCTGAAAGTCACCTTGAAGGCACAAGCCAATCTTAAAGTTAATAGGTAAAATATGTTCGCCAGCAGTAAAAGGTAAACTAAGATGTTCGCGTAACTGCTCAAGGTCATAACGCTGTTTTGGTAATATCAAACCAAACACATCAGCACCTATTCGAGAAAGTAGCTCGGCATCTGGATACTCTTGTTGCAGTCTTTCAACAATGGCATTTAATAGCAAATTACCAATTTCTTGTCCTAAACCATTATTGATATCAGAGAAATGGGCAACATCAATCAATAAAAAAACATAGTCTGTTTTACCGGGCTGATAAAAACGCTCTACTTTGTTGATAAAATCATTACGATTAGGAAGACCTGTTAAAATATCTTTATACGCTGCATCACATAAACGGTTAAACAAGCGCACATTATCAAGACCAACGCTTACATTGGTTAAAAAGATCTCGGCAAATTGTAACTGCGACGGGCTTGGCGTTTGATTAGTTTCTAAGTAAATCGCGGCTTGGCGATTTTTACTTTTTAGTAGATAGGTACTGTCAAGCTCAGTATGTTGATGCTCACCTTGTGCTAGGCAGTTTTTCACTTGTAAAATGATACGACCATTATCAAGCTGCTCAATTCGCTGACCAATTACATCATTGTATTCAGCGCCACCGCCCAAAACAAAAACCCGATCGTCATCTTCAATCGAACCACACAGTAAGCCGTGAGGCTCACAATCTAAAATAAACGAAAGCTGCTTTAATACAGCCATGGTAAAAGCTTTGATATCGGTAAAGCCTAAAATAGCCTTCGAGGCGAGTAGAATATTGTTTAATGCGCGGCTTTGAAATTCGAGCTGGCAAACTTGTTCATAAGAACGGATAGCTGTTACCAGTGAAGTAATCAATTTACTACGAGTCAGCTCAGTTTTAGTTTTGTAATCATTAATATCGTACTCGCGGATTACTTTTTCTTCAGGGGCATACCCTGGCTGACCAGTACGAAGAATAATACGAATATTATGATTTTTTAGGCATTCTCTGACCTGCTTCACAACTTGTAAGCCAGCATCATCTGACTCCATCACAACATCAAGTAAAATAACGGAAATAGAATGGTCTTTTTTAAGTAATTCGAGCGCTTCTGCACCAGAGTAGGCATGATGGAATCGCAAGCCTTTATCCCAAAACTCAACCCCAGATAAAGCTAGCTTAGTGACAGAATGTATTTCAGGATCATCATCGACTATTAATACATCCCAAAAATCAGATACAGTTTCTTCGAGAAGCTGCTCATCATCTTGGTCGTTAAATAAAAAGTCATTACTGTCTGATGTCATTAATAATTCCTTAAAGTGAACACCGTAAAACTGTATCGATGGTGACTCTCCACTTTACAACGATGCATAAAAATTCTATCACTTATTCGACTGTGGTACATTAGTGATAACATATACAGTCGTATCAAAAAGATTATAGCCTAAGATACGTATAATGTTATGAAAGATATAAAACTATTGCCTGAGGTGAGATTATTAAATTATTCTTTGTGAGTTTAAAAGCATTATTTGTTATGACACTCATCGCGCTTGTGGTGGGTTTAATGCTTTCTCAACAATACACTGTTGATAAGTCGATAAGAATATCAGCAAGCGCCGAAGAAATCGCAGGCTTGGTTAGTGATTTTAACCAATGGCCTGAGTGGCAACCTTGGCAAGCAGTTGACCCAAGTATTGAATTTATAATTGCAGAGCCAAGCCAAGGCGTTGGCGCTCATCAGTTTTGGCAAAGTCGCTTTGGCAAAGGCGAGATGACCATTACCCAACTAAATAAAAATGCAATGATGTTTAATATTTTGTTTAACCAAGAGCACATTGCAAAAGGCGAGATACGTTTTTCAAATGCCGCTGATGGCGTTGAGGTTAGATGCACATTACAAGGTGAAGTCAACACTCCTATTATTGGCGGCTACCTCGCTTTATTAAGCCAATATATACTTAGTAACTCGGTTAAGTTGGCTTTGAACAATATAAAAACCTATGCGCAGTTAGCAACAACAGAAAAGGCAATTGCTACCGATGACAGTCAAAGCGGCTCAAGCGAGAATTAATCTTGCTAACATAATCGAAAACCAGCTTGGATACCCTATCCATAAAACATCGTCTGTAAAAATCAATCAAACAAACGATGAGCAATACTCGCCGCAAGGACAACAACAGCTACCCTATCAAGTAAAAGCTGAAGCAACATTACTCGACAGAGCCCATACACGCCAAGAAATCCAATTAATAAAGCGCCAAGAAAATATCGAAACCATTATGGCAATGGCGATGGCGTTTTGCCCCGATGTAACTGGTCAACAACGACCAGATTTCGATTGGATAGAGCGCTTTATTAGCTTATGCGAAGATACTGCAAATGCTGCAATGCAAAAACTGTGGGCAAAAATATTGGCAGGTGAAACTGTTGCTCCAGGTACATTTTCAATCAAAAGCTTACAAACGCTTAAATTTATGACTCAGCGTGAAGCCGATGCATTACAGCGCTGCACCTCGCTGTGTGGATTTAACGAAAAAGACCACAGTCACTTAATTCTCTTGGGCTTTTACAAAAAGCCGTCGCTTTTTGATTTGTTAAGAAAAGGCAACAAAGTGTCATTTAACTTGGGCAAAACCCCGGTTAGTTTTCCTGACATTTTGACTTTAATGGATATTAACTTGTTGTATCGAAAAGAAATTGAATCAGCAGTTTTAAAAGCGGGTCAAGAGTTAGCCCTTAGTTTTATGAATCAGCGCCTTGTATTAAAAGCTAAAAGTAATGATTTGGTGCTTAGTTACTATAAGTTTACTCAAACTGGTGATGAGCTTAAAAAACTCATTAGTACACCGATAAATAAAGCTTATAAAAATATTTTATCAACATCCTTAGAAGATGAGTTTGACGTTAGCTGGCATGCTTTAAAATAGCCTGCCAGCTAATAATAGATTCACCATCTATTTAGAAGTGAATTTGAATACCTGCAAATGGCCCAGAAGCATCAATATCTGTGTAGATATCATCGATATCATCAAGCTCTAGCGTCATTGAACGATAGCCCGCTTTAATATCCATATCAATAGCAAGGTTATCAAGTAACGCATAAGCAATACCGGCTTGATAATCTTGAACCTTACTATCATCAATAGCCAGTAAGCTACCTTCAAAGAAAACACTCAAGCCAGTTAATGGTAAGCCAACTTCAGCACGGCCATACACTAATGGTACAAAGCCTGAAAAATCAACACGCTCAGTAGTGCTTGGTCCACCGTTTTGCGATGTACCCGTTACCGTAATCTCACCATCAAACTGTTTAGCATTGACACCTAAATCGATAGACACTAAATCGTTATCAAAAATCTCATAGTAAAGAATATAATCAACATGTGACAAATCACTTACCGTACCAACGGTTGTACCTACCACGTAGTTAGAATCGCCAAAGCTAAAGCTTTCATCAAGCATGGTTGAACCGTTTAATTCAAGCTCTGTGTACTTAAGTTTAATATTTGGTACAAGTGGTACTGGGTGCTCTAGTGCTGCGTAGTAGCTCGTAAACGTCTCATCATCAAATTTGAAGCTTTGTAGATTACCGTCTTGGGCAAAACTACCGCTGTTATCAGATTGCCAGCCATCAACACCAAGATATAAACCTAATAATGTGTCAGCTTGCGCTGTCGGAGCTAAACAGGCCATCGATAAAGCGGCCGCTAAACAGTACTTTTTCATCATTTTATCCTTGCGCTAAAAGTTCGCTAAGTTCAATTAGAGCCGCATTGGCTCGAGAAATATAATTCGCCATTACTAATGAATGATTGGCTACAAAGCCAAAACCACTACCATTTAATATCATTGGACTCCACACGGTTTCTTGTGTGGCCTCTAATTCACGAATAATCTGTTGCAGGCTAACACGCGCATTTTTCTTTTCTAAGACATCGGCAAAATCATATTCAACTGCCTGTAAAAAATGCAGCAACGCCCATGTTGCACCACGAGACTCATAAAACACATCATCAATTTGCCACCATGATGTTTTTACCTGATTCTGTAAAGGCGTATAGGTTGCTTGATGGGCTGCGGTATCACCGGCTAGATCTGTGTTTAAGCGTTCTTGGCCGACACTGGCACTTAAGCGTTGGCTTAAACTGCCTAGGCGTTTTTCAGCTTCTTTTAACCAACCACGTAGATTATCTGCACGGGCATAAAACTGGCTATCGCGGTCATTTTGATCCGCAATTTGAGTTCGATATACAATCAGTAAATCAATGCCTTTTTGATATTCAGCCTCAGCACTTGGCCATGCCCATGCTACTGAACTTATATTAAATTGCGGCTGCGCTTTTTTCAGAGCCTCATGTTCGGTCGACTGTGATTGTGAACGACTAAAGTCTTTACGCATCGACAATACCAGGTCTCGAGTCATCTCAAGCGCCCCGTATTCCCATGCCGGCATATTATCCATCATCACACTTGGTGGCATAATATCATTTGATAAATAGCCACCCGGTTTGTTTAACAATGTACTTGCAACATTAATGAGTGTTGACGTGGTTGTGTAACCGGTGACAAACTTTTCACCCCGTTGTTGGGCTTCTTGTTTTGCCTTGTTTACAACATCCATGCGATCTGGCTCACTACTCCAGTAAACCGCAATTGCATAGAAAATAATTAAAATGATAAGTAATGCGCTGGCTATTTTTCCTTTATGCTCAGACATGGTACCTCCTAGTGGTGTGAGTGTTGTTCACTCTTATTTGCAGCCTGTTCAGACATTTCTTGTAAAGACACAACCTTAGCTTGAGCAAAAACTCGGTTGCCGTTTTTAAAATATAGCGTGAGTTTACGCTCTTGCCCTGCTTTTAGTTCATCCTCTGGTTCAAAAACCATTAAATGATAACCGCCAGGTTTAAATTCCACCTGACTATGAGCGCTAATTTCCAGTGAAAGAACCTGTTGCATTTTCATCATGCCATCAACATGCGTATGCTGATGAATTTCAACGCGGCCTAAACCATCCAGTTCGGCTTTGGTAAGCACTGTGGCGTGATCGCTTGGATTGGTAATAGTAAGATAAGCAACTGTCGCTTTACTAGCGGGTAAGAATTCTCGAACTTGGGCGTCACTCACGGTAACTTCTGCAACCTCGCTGTGCTCATGACCGCTATGGGCAGATGTAAACGTACTAAATAATAAACTTGCAGTAAAAAAAGACAGTGCGGGTAACAACTTCATTATGTTTTAATCCTTGTTAAGACATCTACTTACCCGCTAAATTTAGCATACTTTGGCTATTAAGGCAGTTTATTCACAGCTTAAGCCACTGATTTTTTGTTATCGGCAACCAGCCAACACAACGCGGCGATTAACAATAACGGCCATGCAATTACAACTGAGCCAAATAAAAACGCAAGCACTACGCCAATCACAGCAACAACACCTGCGCCAATTAAGCCAATAGTAAATAAAGCAACCCCAGCCACAACGGCAATTACTGCGATGATAGCACCAAGCACTTCAAGCCCAGCCCAGCTCATATCTGCAATCGACAAAGGCAACTGCCATGTATCAAACGATACAAACGAAATTGTATCTGTGCACAGTAATAACATTGCTAAGATGATGATAGCTAACGTTTTCATAAAAGACTCCTAATAACCTTTAACTGGTAAAGTGCAATGAGCCACTAAATAACCCAAGCCTATTAACAACGGCATTTGAATAAGTAGTATGATCATGACTAAACGTGTAGACCATACCGGAAAGCCTAATCGTGCAGCTAAGCCACTACACACACCAGAGATCCTCTTGTTACTTAGATCTCGGTACCAACGTGTTGATGTATGATATGTATTCATCACTAAACTCCTAAGCAGATTGCTTCATACTTGCTTTTAAATCAGCAAGTTCTTTATCAATCGCGTCATTTTTCTCAAGCGCTGCAATTTGTGCTGCTGTTGAATTTGCCGCATCACTTTGCGTAAGTTCATACGCTTCAACCTGCGATTCAATATTTTCAACGCGTTGCTCTAAGTAGTCAAAACGCGCTAATGCATCTTCAACTTTACTGCTATGCAGCTGCTCTTTTACTTTTAAACGTGCTGTAACAACGCGCTCTTTTTGCATATAAGTCAGTTGCTTTGCTTTTGCATCTGCAAGCTTATTTTGTAAACGCTGACAATCTTCAGTGAGCTTTGCTAGTGACTCAGCCACTTTATTCATTTCAGCTTGTTGCGCTTCGATTTCTGTAGTTAAACGCTGTTTTTCAACTAATGCAGCTTTGGCAAGATCGTCACGATCTTTACTCAGTGCTTTTTCTGCCTTCGCTTGCCAGTCAGCTACTCTTGCTTGTTTAGCGGCAATTTCACGCTTCATTTGCTTTTCTTGCGTTAGAAACGTGGCTGCAGTTGCACGACACTCACTCAATGCATCCTGCATTTCTTGCACAAGTAAGTTCAGTAGCTTTTCAGGATCTTCTGCTTTGTCTAATGCAGCTGAAAGGTTTGCCTGAATAATGTCATTTACGCGATTTAAAACACCCATGTGACTCTCCTGTTGATTATTGGGTTAATACATCAAGGAGATTCCAATTCTTGTGCCAACTACCACAAAAATAAAAATAACTATTTAAATACAATAAGTTGAGATTTAAAAATCAAGAATTAGACTGACTGGTGACTGAATGAAAAATAACTAATTTGACTAAAAAATTAACTTTTTCACCAAATTTTAGGATCAAAAAAAGCCACAAAATGTGGCTTTTTTAATGAGGGATATGATTAGGCTTCTGGGACAAAACTTAAGGCTTTATCCATAACAGATAAATCAGCCGCTTTACCATGACCCTTTTCTGAAAGGTGACGTCTGAAACCACGCGCGCCAGGTTGGCCTTGGAAAATCCCCAACATGTGGCGAGCAATATGCCAAAAGTTAGCACCGTTGCTCATTTCATCTTCGATATAGTCATACATAGAGCGAACAACCTGATGACGAGTAAGCGTAAAGGCTTCATCACCATAAATGTTTTCATCAACCTCAGACAAAATAAACGGATTACTATACGCTTCACGACCAATCATAATGCCATCAACATACTCAAGGTGAGCCACACTATCAGCAATGGTTTTCACGCCACCATTTAAACTTAAGTGAAGTTGCGGATAATCTTTTTTCAGCTGATAAACACGCGGGTAATCAAGTGGTGGGATCTCACGATTTTCTTTTGGGCTTAAACCATTTAACCATGCTTTACGGGCATGAATAATAAAGTCATCACAACCAACATCATGACTTGCTTCAATTAAGGCACATAAAAACTCATACGAGTCTTGCTCATCAATGCCAATGCGCGTTTTAACTGTAACAGGAATAGTCACTTCGGCCTTCATTGCTGCAACACAGTCAGCAACCAGCTTCGGCTCTGCCATTAAACAAGCACCAAAACGACCATTTTTCACACGGTCAGAAGGACAACCAACATTAAGGTTAACCTCATCATAGCCACGCTCTGCCGCTAACTTTGCACACTTAGCCAACGCTTCTGGATCTGAGCCACCAAGCTGCAATGCCACAGGCCCTTCATGCTGGTTAAAATGAAGGTAGTCGCCTTTACCAAATAAAATAGCCCCTGTTGTCACCATTTCAGTGTAAAGCACAGCATGCTTAGTCATTTTACGGTGAAAAGTTCGACAGTGACGATCTGTCCAATCTAACATGGGTGCCACGGAAAAACGGCGGTTTAATGTCGTTGTGCTCATAACATGGCCCCTTTAAAGATCAATACGTTTACTTGCAACTTGATTACCTAATACGATTAACGCTCAGTACAGCGATGACGCAATTTTAAGAGATACATCATGCCCTGACAAAATTTTCGATATTATATCACTAATGCTCAATCGCAACATGACATAATCAAAGATGGGGAAGAAAAGAATAAAAGAAGTGGACTACACACTCACTTCTTACAAAATGGTGGATAAATTAACTTTTAACTTCATTAAGGAGGTGTTCTAAGTTTTTGCCTGTAAGTTCAAATATGGTGATTTCTAACTCTTTATAATCTTCGTTCTTAAGGTTAACTAGTTTGGCACCCACTGCAATACGCGCTACTTTTTCAACAGGGTCGATTTCAACAATTTCAATTGATGCATGAGTATCATGATCTTTTGACTGCACATAGTATTCACTAAAAAATGTACCATCAGCGCGAACATTCGGGTTGCTGTCAGACACTGATTGTAAAAGTGTACCTTTCTTTAAATCACTTTTACGAAGTGAAAAGCTGTACTCAGCAACATTTGCATGACCAATGATCACTGTTACTGCGCTTTCACCATTAATTTTAAAATCATGATCAGTTACTTCAATAACTTTTAACTTACCACTGTCATAGGTTGGCTCCATGCAAGCACCTAAACTAAAAATCAGAAAAACTGATAAAACAACATTTTTGAGTAGCATTCTCTATTCCTTAAATTTTTATTGCCTACTTCTTAACTTAGATAAAAGAAGACAAATATTCAAAGTTTAAATTACTGAAAATGCACTTTAATTCATCTTATCCAACGACACTCAAACCAAAGTAGTGAGCTATGCCGCCAAGAATGTTTGTCACAGCCACTGAAGATAAAATTAGTCCCATCACTCGGCTGATTATACTGGCACCACTATCACCAATTAATTTGTGAACTTGAGTAGCCAATAAAAGTAACACTAAGACGATAATGAGCACCGATAACATTATCGCAGAGGTAACTAGTTGCTCTAACCATGTGTATTCATTATTGCGTGTCATCAACACTGCACCGAGCATTGCCCCTGGGCTTGCAATAGATGGAATTGCCAGCGGAAAGATAGCCGTTTCGGTACTATCACGGACACTTTTAATTTCGCTTTCAGGCTTACTCTCGCCAAAGATCATAGACAGCGCAAAAAGTAATAGAACAATGCCGCCAGCAATCTGAAATGCCGATAAAGGAATTTTAATTGCGTTTAACAGCAACTCCCCAGCAATAACAAAGAAAAGTAAAACTAATGCCGACACTCCTACCGCTTTAAGTGCAACTTTGCGTTTAAACTTGGCATCATCCCAACGGGTTACAGCAATAAAGACAGGCACCGTACCGATTGGATCAATCACAGCAAAAAAGAAAATGAACGCGGCGAGCAACTCAGTCATTAACAAACTTCCTTGAAAACGAGATAGCGAATAAAAACACTGCAACTACAATACAGTATGTTAGTATATCACGGTAGCGTAAGGATAAGAGAAGATGAATATAGAATCACTCGTTAGTAAAGCAAAACAAGTCTGCGACAATCGTGGTGCACGTTTCACGCCTATCCGTGAAAAAGTATTTCGCCTTTTAGCTAGTGCGCAAGGTGGTGTAGGTGCTTATGACTTATTAGAACAACTTAAATTAACTGAGTCTGGTGCAAAACCTGCCACTATTTATCGCGCGTTAGATTTTTTGTCTGAACTTGGCTTTATTCATAAAATCGAAAGTACTAACTCTTTTATGTTGTGCCATCATTTCGATCATATTCACCCTGTACAACTATTAATTTGCGACAGCTGTGGTTTTGTTAAAGAGTTACATTCAACAGTGATTTCTCACGAACTGAATAATCTCGCCGCAGAAAGTGGATTTATTGTCTCTGGACAAACTATCGAAGCACATGGAAAGTGTGAAAATTGCAAAGATTAAGTGCACTGTTCAGAACAGCCACTACACTTAAGTTATAATTGCAGCTTGGCTGCGTAACCTGAGGGAAATTAAATAATGAATGTGGAGTTCATCAACCCAT
This sequence comes from Pseudoalteromonas sp. PAR1, assembly GCF_947311895.1. NCBI lineage: Bacteria > Pseudomonadati > Pseudomonadota > Gammaproteobacteria > Alteromonadales > Pseudoalteromonadaceae > Pseudoalteromonas > Pseudoalteromonas sp. PAR1. The sequence goes on from NZ_CAMZMY010000011.1 coordinate 153,660, forward strand.
TTTTATCATCATTATTAAATGTATTGAGCACCATGGCTCAAACAGAATTGAAACCGGGTAAACCTAGTTTAAAAAAAGATGAAGTAGCCCGTGGTGATGTTTCCGGTTTAATAGGTATGGTTGGACCACAAACAAAAGGCTCACTTTCAATCTCATTTGATGAAAGCCTAGCATTAACCATTATGGAAAGAATGCTCGGAGAACGACCAGAAACTATCGATGAAGAAGTTACCGATATGGTCGGTGAAATCACTAACATGGTGACAGGTGGTGCTAAAACCTTACTTGGCGAAAAAGGCTATGAGTTTGATATGGCAACGCCAGTTGTAGTGTCTGGCAAAGGACATACAATTGCTCACAAATGCGAAGGTGCCAAGGTGTTAATTCCATTCACGTCAGCTGACGGTAACGCCAATATCGAAGTAAGCTTTGATAAACTATGAGTTGGCAGCAAAAAACAATTCAATTAAAGCCTCGCTCGCGAGGCTTTCACATTATTGATGACGAAATACTTCGTCAACTCCCCGAAATAACACAGTACAAAGTCGGTTTATTACACCTTTTCATTCAGCACACTTCTGCAAGCTTAACCATTAACGAAAATGCAGATCCGACTGTGCGAATGGATATGGAAAGTCACTTCAATCACTTTGTGCCAGAACGACAAAGTTATTATCGTCATGATTATGAAGGTGATGACGATATGCCAGCCCATATAAAAAGCAGTACATTAGGTGCTGAACTCACCATACCAATTAATCAAGGCCGCTTAATGCTAGGCACATGGCAAGGTATTTATTTAGGTGAACACCGAGACCATGGTGGTGCTAGACGCATTGTCGCGACGATTCAAGGTCAGATCTAAAAACTAGCTATAGACAAAGTTTGGTTTTAACAGCTTTATTTAAGAAAGTATTTTGGGATTTTTTAGAGATTGGAGCGGCACACGAGGCTCGAACTCGTGACCTCAACCTTGGCAAGGTTGCGCTCTACCAACTGAGCTAGTGCCGCACAATAAGTTACTAGTTTTAAGTTACAAGCTTCAAGTTAGTTACTTTCCCCTTGAAACTTAAGCCAATTTCTTTTGGTGAGAAATTGGAGCGGCACACGAGGCTCGAACTCGTGACCTCAACCTTGGCAAGGTTGCGCTCTACCAACTGAGCTAGTGCCGCA
>NZ_CAMZMY010000012.1:0-140531 GCF_947311895.1 Pseudoalteromonas sp. PAR1
TTAAGCTAAAACTTACCCCAAACTACTATGGCGCATTATGACGCCGTTGGGGAGTGGAGAGAGTCCATTCCATTAATCCGCTTTATACTGCTCGTGAAATGCTTCATCAGTTCAATGACGCAGGCGTAAATGCCATCGTAATACTGGACGCACTAACCGATAAACTAGCCACTATCATTAGTCAAACCTCCATAGAAAAAGTGATTGTTACTTCAGCGGTGGTGAACCTTCACTGCAACCGGGCCAATTGTCATTACCTGAACTCATTCACCAAGGGAAAAAACTCGCTCCACTTAAACCACACCAAGCAAGCCGTGATGATATTGCCGTTTTGCAATATACGGGGGGAACAACAGGAGTTGCTAAAGCTGCAATGCTTAGTCATGGCAATATCTTAGCTAATGCCGAGCAAATGAATGAACGCTTTGACGAAATTTTAACCCCTGGCCAAGAAACGGGTATTTGTCCACTTCCGCTTTATCATATTTACGCCTTTACGGTGAATATGGTTGGCCTATTCGCAATGGGGCAATTTAATGTACTTATCCCAAATCCTCGTGATTTAGATGCCTTAGTAAAGCAAATTGAACCATTTGAAATTAATTACTTTTCAGGCATTAACACCTTATTTATTGGCTTGTGTATGCATCCTGGTTTTAAAGCCCTGAATTTTTCAAACCTAAAAATGACAGTCTCTGGGGGCGCAGCTCTAACACACGCAGCTGCTGATGCATGGATGAGCACCACAGGTTGTACAATCACAGAAGGCTATGGCTTATCAGAAACCTCGCCAGTTGCGACGTTAAACGACTTTAAAAAAGAAGAGATTGGCAGTATTGGCCGCCCATTATCAAACACCACAGTTGAGATTTGGGATGAAAACGATGAGCCTGTTGCTGACGGTGAGTCTGGCGAAATTGTTGTTAAAGGCCCGCAAGTGATGATGGGCTACTGGCAGCGCCAAGATGAAACCGATAAATCTATGAAACGAGGTTTTTTCAAAACCGGTGATGTGGGTCTGAAGCTACCAAGTGGTAATTATAAAATTGTAGACCGTTTAAAAGACATGATTATTGTCTCTGGCTTTAACGTGTACCCTAACGAAGTTGAAAACGTACTTTGTCAGCACCCTGCTATCTGCGAAGCGGCCGTTATTGGTGCAAAAGATGAAAAAACCGGTGAGCGTGTTTGTGCCTACATAACCTTAAAAGAGCAGGTTGATGAGCAACAAGTGACTGACTATTGCCGCGAAAACTTAAGTGCTTATAAAGTACCTAAATCAATCATTTTTATGGAACAATTGCCTAAATCGACGGTTGGCAAAATTCTACGTCGAGAGTTACGCCAATAATAAAGCGATCGTTTTAGCCGCCTAACTGGTATAAAATAACTGCGAGTTATTTTATACCAGTTAGGCGGCTTTAAGGTCATTATGGAAAAGTTTATTAATCACATTCAACTTGGTTACTTAGGTTTACTACCGTTTTTAGGCTGCGTAGGCTGGCCACTTATTGCAGGAAGTAATGCCGTCAACTTAGACTTTTTCACTTTTTATAGCATCGCTATTTTAGCCTTTATGGCTGGTAACTTATGGCATGCAGGCCAGCAAACGCATGCTGATGCTATAAAAGCGATTATTCCTATCTTACCGATTGGCTTTTTAAGCTTTTTACCAGCAACTTGGACACTGGCTTGGCTCGCAGCAAGTTTTTGGTTAGTGCTGTTATTTGAAAAAAGCTCACCACAGTGGCAAACCTATCACGTTGATTATCAAAAAATGCGTTTTGTTTTAACGTCAGTGGTGTTTGTATGCCACATCTTTGTAATTGGCATCAGCATCTATCCTGAGTAGCCCTTTAGGCCGGTTTGCGGTAACATCCGCGGCTCAGTTTCTTAAGGACTTGCTATGATAGATCAATTGCGCGCCAAACTAGACCTACTCGGCGAAAATTACGTTGAAAAAGGCGCTCACTTTAAAATTAAAGTGATTCCCTTTTTTTGTGCTATCCACATTAAAAAAGATCACAAAAACCAAGGTACTTTAAAGATATATTCTAATCAGTTGATTGAAATATTTTTAGCCACCATGTTTTTGCTTTTCGGTTTAATGCTCTTTGACACCGACGCAGGGTTTACGCACGGTCCTATCCATATCGTTATTGCCGTTTTGATTAGCTTTAACTTGATCTTTAAACAAATTGCCATTGAAGGGCTAAAAACTCGTTTAGCGCTTTGCCCAAAAACTGCAGTTGAAACAGCGCCAGAACAAGGCAAATAACGACATGTTTTTAGACCCAAGTTGGCGCATTTTGACGGTAGGCGATGGTGATTTGTCATTTTCGCACGCCATAGCTCGTCATATAAAACCAACCAAGCTTGTTGCTTCGACTTATGATAATGCAAACACTATTGAGCAAAAATATGCCAACAATGCACTAAGCGCATTGCAACAACTAAATGTAACTACACTCACTGAATTTGATGTAACAAAGCCAGACTCGTGGCTGCGCTTAGTCGATGCACGTTTCGATGTAGTTATTTTTCAATTTCCACTTATACCCGCATTTAAAGGTGAGGCAGCATTTAAAGCAAATACCCAACAAGGTGGTATGAATGTTTTAAACCGTGCCTTGTTGCATCGCTATCTAGACTACGCAAGCCAATTTGCATTAGATAAAAACGGCCCGATGCTGTGTTACATCACCTCTAAAGATGTAAAACCGTATCGCGAATGGAATATTGAAGGCAGCTTAAATCAGGGGCTAAACTGCCATTATTTAGGCCAAATGCCATTCGATATTAATTTATTCCCAGGCTATAAAATTCGCAATGTTGACCGTGATAAACATGTAAAAGACACCAGTGGCATTACCTATGTATTTAGCGAAAAAACTGACAACAACATTACAGCTAAGCTGACTTTACCCGCTTATTTAGGTGATAAGCACTGTGCATTATGTCGCGTTGGCCCTTATATGGCCCAAGAAGACGAAAACAAACATTTGTTAAGCAAAAAGCACAAACAGATGGAAAAATTTGAACAGGATTGGCAAGCATGGCTTGCACAAAACAACGAGGAGTAACCATGAACTTTGTGATTGTAGGTACCAATTTTATAAGCGACACGCTTTTGAGCGCAGCCAAACAAATTGAACAATTCTCCTTGTATGGCGTTTGCTCTCGAGAGCAGCAAACAGGCGAGTCTTTCCTTGCAAAGCACGACATGACAGACGCTAAAGTGTTTACCAATATTGAACAAGTATGCCAAGACCCTCTGGTCGATGCCGTCTACATTGCGGCACCAAATAGCTTACACAAAGACTATGCTGTTATGTGTTTAAAAGCGGGTAAACACGTTTTAGGTGAAAAGCCTTCGGCAGCAAACAGCGTAGAGCTTGAGCTCATTATCGAAGCAGCTAAAGAAAATCAACGCTTATACATGGAAGCGATGATGACCACGCATTTACCAAACTTTGCGCGCTTAAAAAATGCCCTCACTAAAATTGGCGTACCTCGCAAATATATTGGTCAATATAGTCAGTACTCATCACGTTACGATAAGTATAAAAATGGTGAGCGCCCAAATACCTTTTTACCGGAGTTTGCTAACGGCGCATTAGTCGATTTAGGTATTTATCCGCTGTATATTTTACTCGCTTTATGGGGCGCGCCTCAGAGTGTAAAAGCCAGTGGCGTGTTACTTGAAACCGGTGTTGATGGCGCCGGCGATGTATTATTAAATTATGCCGATAAACAAGCAGTAATAAGCTACTCTAAAATCTCACAAGGCGATAATTTTACTGAAATTCAAGGTGAAAAAGGCCGTATTCGTATCGAAGCTGTCTCTTTATTAAAGCGTATGCAATATATTGGTAACGATGGCACGGTCGAAGAACTCTCTGAGCCATTTGATGAACACTTTATGCGCCATGAAGTAAGCCACTTTATTCAAGCGGCCAATGCAGGACAAATTGAGTCATCAGTTAATACCCATGCACTTTCAAAGCAAGTCATGGCAGTGCTTGATGAAGCGCGAAGTCAGCTTGGTGTTGTGTATCCTGCAGATAAAAGCTAATAGCGTTTAAGGGCAACTATTCTAGTTGCCCTAACAAACTCAAAATTCCATTCTTAGTAATATCCCTTGCTTGCATAGCAACACTAACACTCGCTTGCTGAACAATATCTAGAGATACTTTTTCTGCCATTACTTTTGCAAAATCAGTATCTTCAATTCGCTGATTTGCTGAGCTTAGCATCGACGATTGATTAGATTGATTGCGCATAGTTGACTCAATAGCGTTCATTTTTGCACCGATTTCAGCTCTAAATCCACCGATACGCGACAATGCAGTGTCAATTCTGGCAATTGCATTTTGAGCCAAGTCTTCGCTGCTTATAGTAATGCCGTCAATCGTTAAAGAGCCAGCACTGGCATCGATATCTTCAAATATAATATAACCATCTTCGCCGACCGCTTGGTCTGTTGATGTTACCATCATTGGACCATCACTTGATTCAGCAGATGATGAATTTAAACTCCCCAAAGAATCCCAACTGGCAGTAATTCGAAACATCCCCGAGCCAATCACAGTCAGAAGCAGCGGCTCGGTTACATTATCAATGAATATTTCTTCATTTGAACTTCCTGAGCTTGGGTTACCATTCCCCGAGTAGGTAAAGTTCATTCCGTTAATTGTTTGACTATTTACAGCTGGGAAATTAAAACCTCCCCCCGTAAATAAATTGCCATTGCTATATGTTTCTGTTCCTTGGTAACCATTTGCTGGAGTAAATAGATTTGCTTCAATTCTAGATTGCACAGACGATAAATCTTGCCCCACTAAATGCTCGCCAGTTTGGGTAAATAGATTTAAATCATCATTCGCACCATTATCATTTATTTGAATTCTAACGTTCGTTGAACCTGCAGGTATTAGGCCTAAAGAAACATCCCCTGATCTCATTCCTTGCTGAACATTATTAGAAAACACCTCATTCAATACAGGTACATTATCTAAATTCGTCTCTTGCTCAGGCTTAGACATTAATGGTTTTTTACCAAAAATTTCTGTATTGGCTACAACGCTGTTTATATGATCTCGTAACTGTGAAAACTCTTCATTTAACGCTTCCCTATCGATATCTGTATTTGAGCCATTTGCGGCTTGAAGGGCTAAAGTTCGCATGCGTTGAAGCGAGTCTGTTAGCTCGGATAAGCCAGCATCTGCCACTTGCCCATAGCTGATCCCATCTTGTAAATTTCTAAGCGTTTGCTGCTTTACTGCTATTTGCGTTGTTAATCTATGGCTTATTTGTAGGCCTGCAGCGTCATCTTTAGCAGAGTTTATACGCTTTCCAGAAGCTAACTTCTCATAGGTTGAGGTGATAGATTGCGTATTTTGCAGTAAATTTGGCGTTCGTAGTCGTGGCGAATTGATCGTCAACATTTTGTCTTCCTTGGCAAAAAGGCTAGACACAGCAAAACTCATACCATTTTATTAATAATTAAGACTTTTAACTTTCCTTAAATTAACCTTTTTAATAAATAATCATTTGTAACAATATTTTTTGCGGTTGAAGGTTATTGCACTATGTTTAAATCATGCATTATTTAATTTGTGAGAATTAGCCTTGTCTATACGATTTTTATTAAGAGCGGTTTTTGCGGCTACCATTACCCTTGCAACCGGCCTACTCCTCATAATTTTATTTCTACAATCAGGACAAGAAGAAAGTATGGAGTCGGCGCAACAGCGTTATGAGCTAAGCCACCTTGCTAAGTTTTCATCTTCAAATTCGATTCACCTTACAGAACTTGCTCGTCAACATGTTGTAACCTTAGACCCTCGCTATAAAGTGGAATACCAAAATCTTGTTGATCAAATTCAAGGAAAAGCTGCTTGGCTTAATGGCGAAAAGAAAAGTTATGTACAGCGCTTAAGAGCTTTTAATGTGGCTGCTGATGATTTAGCTCTCTTGCAAAAATCCAACGACTTATCACTCAAACTAGTCGAAACAGAAGAAAAAGCATTTAGCCTAGTCAGTGATTTGCTTGGTCGTGATACAAATAACTTAACCGTAAGCGAACATAAAAGATGGGTGCAAGCTATCGAGCTTTTAACCAACGCGGCTTACATGGCAGAAGTTGAGAAAATTCAGCAACCCGTGAAAGCATTTTTAAGTTCAATTGAGAAAAAAAGTGCCGCAGAAGTAAAAAGTAATCATGACCGTGTGGTCACCTTAAGTTTAACTAGCACCGTTTTAGTGCTGACCATTATAGCTACCTTGATAGTGTGTTACTGGCAATTAGAGAAAAAAGTGATTAAAGCAACCCATGCCTTAATTGATGAAGCTAAGCGTATATCTGAAGGTGATTTATCTTGTTATATTGACCATAAAGCTGATGACGAAATAGGTCAGCTTGCGAGCACCTTTAACGTTATGGTTGATAAGCTTTCCCAGCTTCTTAAAGAAATTCATGATCATTCAGAGCAGGCCCAAATAGCAGCAAAAAGCCTCGATGAAATTTCACGACAGGCCAAAACGTTGAATGATATGCAAAGCCAAGCAATTGAAGTGATTTCAAGCTCTGTCTATGAAAACTCAACAGCCGTTAAAGAAGTTTCACAAAACTGTGCAGAAGCAGCAAACAGTGCGACCTCTGCCAATCAAAAAACCAAAGAGGGTTTGCAAGTTGTACAACAAGGAGTGAGCTCTGTTGAGTCAGTGGCCGATACCTTAACCAAATCACTAACAGACCTTAACCAACTAGAAGTCTCAGTGAATGAAGTAACCGCTATTTTAAGTGTTATAAGTAACATTGCTGAACAAACTAATTTACTGGCACTTAATGCCGCAATCGAAGCTGCAAGAGCCGGTGAACAAGGGCGAGGGTTTGCAGTTGTTGCTGACGAAGTAAGAACTTTGGCTAGTCGTACGCAAAGCTCCACTCTTGAGATCCAAGATAAAATTAACTCCTTACAAACGGCAACCAATGCTGTGACGCAAAGGATCCGCGCAAGTGATACGCAAATAAAAGAGGCGGTGGTAAATTCAGAAAAAGTGGGCCATATGCTAGATGAAATTAGCGTGCAAGCAAAAGCTATTTCGGATGCTAATATGACCATTGCTTCTGCATCTGAGCAGCAATCTCAAGTGACCGAAGAAATAGCCCAACGCTTAAACGAAGTACAAGACACCAGCCGAAAATCACAGCAACAAACGCAAAGCATATCGGATTCATCGAGTAAACTGGCAAGCTTGGCAAATAATTTAAACAAGCAGATAAATCGTTTTAAATTGAGCTAATTAAAAGATAAATTATGCTGGCTTTAATTAACTTAAAGGCAGCATAATCCAATCTAATTTAGACTACATTTTCCGCAACTTGACGTGTTCCGTTACGCACACAACAGCTTTATCGATAATCCATGTCCATTTAACGAAAAACATTTCTTATCCCACAAAACATCAGTAAAATCGCCGCAAACTTAAGCTCTTAATAATTCATAAGGACAGTGATGCAACGCACCATCCCACCGTTTTTTGTTGCTGTTATTTGCGTACTTCTTGCAATGGTTACCATTCAATCGGGAGCCTCTGTTGCAAAGCAATTATTTCCTGTAATAGGCCCTGAGGGAACCACTGCCCTACGCTTGGGTTTTTCAGCTGCCATTTTGTGCCTTGTGTTTAAACCTTGGCGCGCGCTTCCGCCAATGGGTCAACGCATGCCGATTATCATCTATGGTCTGAGCTTAGGTGGTATGAACATTCTATTTTATTACGCAATTGAGCGTATCCCTTTAGGAATAGGTGTTGCGCTGGAGTTTACCGGTCCCCTTGCAGTTGCTTTACTTTCGTCACGTAAAAAGCGCGATTTATTCTGGGTAGCCTGTGCTATTGCAGGCATTATTTTATTATTACCTGATATGAAAGGCGAAGACAGCCTCGACCCCGTCGGTGTGATTCTAGCCCTTGCGGCTGGTGCCTGTTGGGCGTTTTATATTTTGTTCGGCAAAAAAACAGGTAACCAAGGCTCTGGCGGGATGACGGTTGCTATGGGGATGAGCGTTGCCGCGATTGTACTTGTGCCTTATGGCGCAGCTTCACAAGGCGCAGCACTCTTGAGCTGGGAAGTTCTGCCGCTTGGTATTTTAGTCGCCATCATGTCAAGTGCGCTGCCATACACTTTAGAGATGGTTGCGCTGCGTAATATGCCAGCACAAGGCTTTAGCATCATGATGAGCCTAGAACCTGCTATTGCTGCACTTGCTGGATTTATTATTTTAGCTGAGTTGCTTAGTGTATGGCAGTGGTTAGCGATTTTATTGGTTATCACGGCTTCTGTTGGCAGCTCAATGTCTCACTCATCGGAGCAGGATCAGAAAAGTCAGAAATGTGATTGATTGACTCTAAAAGAGCCTGTTTTTAATAGTAAAGGATTAATTTCAAGACTTAAAAACAGCTTTTCTCGGCATTCGTAAAGTTACTGTTCTCACTATAATGCTCATTATTAATACAAGGCTCACCTTTTTGCTTTGTATCCTAATGTACTAACTAGTGGAATATACGAATGTCTAAGAAAAATAACTTGTTATTATCGACCCTTGCTGTTGCTGGTGTTATGACAGCAAGCAATGCAACTGCAAATAGCTGTCAGGGCGAGTTGTTTGCGATGAATTCAGGCCGAGGCGAACTTGGCATTATGTTTAGCCTAGACGAACAAAATAAAACAGCTAAAGCCGATTCAATCGCTAAATTTAGCTCATCGGCTATTGCTTATGATGAAACAACAAACCGAACTTATTATGTTTCATCACCTATTCCACTAGAGTACAAAGTTGATACCTCTCACCTTAATATTAGTGAAGAGCAATCATCACAATTGCCAATCCAAGGCGAAAAGTTTAAATATAGTCGTTTAGCGTATTTAGACCATGCTACAGGTGAGCATGTTTCTGTTGGCAGAACGAGTTCTGTTATTGGTTTAACCTATGATCCTCAAACTGACTCATTAATTGCAGTTAGTTATTCTAAGCTACTAAAAATTGATAAAAATACAGGTAGTACAACTGAGCTTGCAGACTTTAGTGATGTTGAAGGCTTAAGCCGAGCTGATTTAGTTATCAAAAATGGCGAACTTTTCCTGATCACTGCGACATCGGTTTACAGTGTTGATCAAAGCAATTATCAATACACAAAGCTTGCTGAACACAACTTAGTAAATGTTGGTGGTGCAACACTGAGTCAAAAAGGTGACATTATCATCAGTCGCTCAGTTATCAATGACCATGGTGACAAAAACGAATCTAAACTTTATAAATTAAGCCCATACACGGGTAAATCATGTTTTGTTGCAAGTTTGCCTGTACGTATCAATGATTTAACGACTAATACGCAAAATACGACGGAATGTTACACGCAAGCGCCTTGTTTAATCGAGAACGAAGGTATCGCTTATTATTCAGAAAAAGTGATGGACCAACTGGGTGCCAAATGGAAGTCATTCGACTTTGCTGACCAATATTTTACAGCACCGGCTATCTTCACATCGGCGCCTACTAATAATGATCCTAATGGTGGAGCGCTAAGATTAACCAATGTAAGCGACAATAGCTATGCTGTCTCATTTCAAAAATGGCAATACATCAAAGATGCGCATAAAGATGTTGAGTCGTTTGACTTTCTAGCAATGGATGAAGGCCGTTACACTATGAATGATGGCACTATTGTTGAGGTTGGCAGCTTTATGTTAAGTGGCACGAGAGAATATAAAGCTGTTGAGTTCAAAGACTCATTTGCAAAACAGCCATATTTGTTTTTACAAGTACAGACTTTCAATGGAAGCCATACCGTTTATACGCGCGCTGCTAACCTAACGAGCACTGGATTTGATGCAGCATTTTACGAGCAAGAAAGCTTGAATGAAGGACACTTTGCTGAGCGTGTTTCGTACCTTGCTATTTTACCTGGCTCTGGTACATCTGGAACGCTAGAGACTATTGCAGGCTACAAAGAATACAGTCTTCACGAAGCTAATATCGATCATAGTGGTGGCCAGATTGGTAATCACTTCTATATGCTTCAAGAAGAGCAATCTCTTGATTCAGAAGTCCTTCACTCTAGAGAGCGTGTGGTTGTAATGGATATTGAAGAGGTAAGTCTTGCCCAAACTGTAACGCTAATAGGTCATGATACGTATTCTCTGCGAAGAAAGTAAAATACCCCGAATTTAAGGCGCCAACTGGCGCCTTTTTTGTGTTTACTTCATTTGAATTTCATTAATTGGCATTAAAGCTTAATTATTTTTAAAAATAACACCTTTCACTACTAGCTTTAAAATTAGCTTATTTATAGCTTTATAGGCGTCCCAGCTAAAGCAATCGAGGTTCAATTGCAGAGAGCAACTAAGCAACAAATTTTTTCCTAATATTACTCAGGTTTAATTACCTAAAAACCTTTCTCTTAATTAGCCGAATTAATATAAGCACCTCAAAAGCATTTCAAAAAACTAATTTTTAAACTTATTTGTATTAACATATCACCATTTGAGATAAATGGTGATGATAGTTATTATCATTTGTGATAACTTACCCGCAAATAGTTTCCTTATCAAACACAAAAACCCTAAAAACCAGCTAAATAACACGCGGAGATAAAAATGAAATTCACTCAGTTGCCTGTTGCAACCGCTATTCTTTATGCACTTTACCCTCAAATCAGTTTTGCTGAGCAAACAGCTGACGTAGAAGCTAATCTCGAAAAAATCGAAATTGTTGGCATACGTCAAAACCGTATTAGTGAAGGCGCAACAGGTTTAGCATTAGAAATTGATGAAACGCCGCAATCAATCAGTGTGATCTCTGCTGAGCAGCTAAAAAATTATTCCGCTTTTAACATTAATGATGCTTTACGCTTAGCCCCGGGTATCAATGTTGAAGAATGGGAAACGAACCGTACCAACTATACATCGCGTGGTTTTGAAATTAAGAATACACAAATCGATGGAGTTGGCTTACCGAATGACTGGGGTATCGTTACCGGCGCAATGGAAGCATATGGCTACGAAAAAATTGAAGTTGTTCGTGGTGCTAATGGCTTACTTACTGGTGTAGGTAATGCATCGGGTACCCTTAACTATGTACGCAAACGCCCTAAAAACGAAAACGGCGGCGAAATCGGTGTCTCTATTGGCTCATGGGATTTTAAACGTTTACAAGCTGACTACTCACTATTATTAACCGAATCAGGTAGTTGGGCTGCTCGCTTTGTGGCTGCCGCAGAAGATAAAGAATCATATCTGGATGGCCTTGAGAACAATCGCGAGTTTTTCTCTGCAGTGGTAGATGGTCAGCTTACTGATAACTCAACGGTTACTATGGGTTACTCATATCAAGACGCTGATACCGATGGCAATACTTGGGGCGGCCTTGTTTATAACTACACAGATGGTACGCAAGCTAAATGGAATGTCAGCGACACAACCACCCAAGAGTGGACAATGTGGGACACCATTAACACCTCTGCATTTGTTGAATACAACTATGTTTTTGCAAACGCATGGCAGCTTCAAGCGAGCTACAACTTCCGTGGTTTTGAAGAGCAAGACAAACTATTTTATGCCAGTGGCAGCATTGATAAAGACACCAATCTTGGCCTAAGTGGTTGGCCGGGTCGTTATGATAGCGAAGTGGATGCTGATTTATTTGAAATCAAAGCATTTGGTGCCTTTGAATTGTTTGGTAAAGAGCACCAAGCAAGCTTTGGAGTAAGCCATGCAAAAAGTGATGATGTGATGTATCAACACCCGTTTGATTTTGCAAATACACCGGCGTATGGACCAACGCCTGCGTTTCCGTACGATTTAGATGCGATCCCAGAACCTGATTGGTTAACGCCGGTTCTGTATTCAGATATTGAACAAAAGCTAACCCGTTACTTTGGCTCGGCTCAGTTAAATATTACTGATAAATTATTTACCGTGGTTGGTTTTAACGCTATTGAATTTGAACGCTCAGGTATGAATGCCGGTGCATCTATCGATAATGACGAAAGCGAAACAAGCCCATATATCGGTTTTACCTATAAGTTAAACGACGATTTAAACTTATATGCCAGTTACTCAGATATTTATCAGCCTCAAGAACAAGCTGATTACAACGGCCAATATTTAGCACCTACCAAAGGCACTAACTTTGAAACTGGTGTTAAAGCTTCTTGGTTTGATGATGCCTTAATGACAACATTTGCTTATTTTACTGCAGAGCAAGATAACTTTGCGCAATACGCGGGCCTCACTGAAGATGGTATTTATTACTATGAAGGCGTGTCTATTGAGTCAGAAGGCTATGAATTTGAAGTCACAGGTAAAATCACCGACGCTATGAATATCGTTGCATCTTATACACATATTGATGTAACAGATGAAAATGGTGATAACACTAATAAATGGGCACCTCGCGATGTGGTCGGTGTAACAGTGGATTATGCACTAACAGATGCAGTGGTGGTTGGTTTAAATGGCCGTTGGCAATCTAAAATCGAAAGCACTGATTACAATGTTAAACAAGGTAGCTACGCCCTACTAAACGCCTTCGCACGTTGGAATATTAATGACCAAGTTGCAGTACAGGCAAACGTTAATAATATTACTGATGAGCAGTACATCAATAGCTTACAAACCGTGGGTTATTATGGCGCGCCAACAAACGGTAGCCTAACTCTGACCTATAAGTTCTAAACCTTGCTTAGAAAAAAGTGTCGCCCGTTTGGGCGACACACATCTATTAATTAGGGCAATTACCTAATTCATAATACCCAGCACTAGTTTGCGCTAAGGTACTAGTATAAAAGGTGTTATAAAGACCAAGGTTATCACCTGAGCCCACCGCATAGGCGTAAGAGCCATTCGTAGTTGCGCGGTTTGCTTGCACATGTGCATAGTTGCTTGAAGTGGTTTCGCTGCATTGGTAATCACCATTCGGTGTTGAATCACACGCATCACCCACACCATCTGCATCACTATCTAGCTGATCACTATTGGCCACCAGCGGGCAGTTATCTAGGCTATCACTGACACCATCGCTGTCAGAGTCACTCGTTTCACCATCTGGAGTGCTGTCACACACATTACCAATACCATCATTATCGTTATCAGCTTGATCAGCATTTGCTACATTCGGGCAATTATCTGCGCCGTCGAGCACACCATCGTTGTCCGCGTCATTACTAGGTTCAGTGGTGGTTCTGCATGCCTGTAATGGCCCTGCACAACTTGAATCATCATCAGCAATCCACTGACATTGATTTGTGCCCGCTGAATACTCGCGCATAGTAAATGCTGCGGTTCCAAACGCTAAATAACAGGCAGAGTAACCTTCGCCCCAGCTAATGTGGCCTTCGTTGATATGAAGATTGTAATCGCCTGTCACGCCAGCATCGATGACAAAACTAATGCTATCTGTTGATGTCAGCAAAGTATCATCGCTCGCGGTGATCACTGCGCTATTATTGCCACCCGCTATATTGCATTGCTCAGCAAAGTACTCAAGCCCATTTACTGTAGCCGTCACATCACCATTGCTAAAACTTACCACAACGCTACTTAAGTTTTGATTATCATCAATCACCGTGCCCGTTACTGTAGCGCACTGCCCGTTTACACTTGCCGCAGTATCACTCAGTACCGGTGCTGTAGCTGCAGGCTCTGGTCCAACGCGTACCGTAAGATTAGCTTCATCACCTTGTTTCGCTTCGTTATCTGTGGCACTTACACGCACTTCATAAAGACCATCACTGAGTGCACTTGTCACCCCGCTAAAGGTATTATTCGCATCGACTTGCACGTTCAGTGACTCAATTAAGCTTGCCGCGCCACCGGCTAGGCTATACACGTTAATATCAACATTCGTTACACTGCCTTCTGGGTCGATTGCACTGCCAGTAATGGTGAGCTGGTTATTATTGTCTGTGGCAGTTAAATTACTAATTTCAGGGCCTGCATTACGATCAACTCGTTTATTATTAGCCGCAAAGTACTCACCGAGATAGGTTGCAAAATTAATGCTGTTTGCCGCAACATAATCGCCAGACGCACCTTGCCCGCCCGACCAAGAGTGATCCAAATTATTAAACCACAGCATAGCAACCCGATTGTCTTGCCAAAGTGACAGCTCAGCGGTACGTGTTGCATCATCACTTATTGTCGTCGTGCCTGAAAGTTGATTCACCCCATAAAGCGCAGCAAAGCCATCTGCGTTTTGCTGGTTATAACAGGTATTGACTGTGGTATCGGCAGTGCCGTGACCTATTGCCGCTATTTGGGTGGCAAAATGATCTTTATAACTACCAGCATAGCTTTCACAGCGGGATACAAAGGTGTTTTCAGAAACTGTTTCACAAGTCGAAATTGCCCCACTTGAACTTGTGCCGATGGTCGGCCCGGCGCTTGGTGCAACCCCGGCAAATACATCAGGCGCTACACAAGCCGTTTGTGCAGCCATTGCCGCCCCAGATGATAAACCTGCAATGTACACTTGTTTAGGGTCAATATTTCGCGCCGCATCACCACTTAATGTATTGGCTAAATTAATCAGATTTTTATAATCGCCAGAGCTACGATTGATTGCTCCTTGCCAATATGACCAGCAGCTATAGCCTGCTTTATTCATAGCATCAGGAACGGCTATTACCATACCATGTGCTTCGGCTGCATCTTCAAGATTCGCAGTTAAGTAGTTATTAATGGGTTGCACGCAGCCATGCAGTACTAGCATCAAAGAATGGCCATTGCCTATGCTTGATTGCGTATCAGGAGTGTAAATATGAACATTATTAAAACCGCCAATGCTGACATTTTGCTGCCAACTCCCTGCAAAACTTGGCTGTGAGAAAATAGCAGCACAGAGCACTGCGAGCGGAGTAAACGACGCTGATTTTCGTTTACATAATTGTGTTACTTTTTGCATATATCGCCTTTATAGTTGTTATCATTGTTGTCTGTCAGTTGATGACTAACTCAATGTAGTAGAACTATTTAAAAAGCGACCTATAACTATAGTGTTATACGACCATTAAAAAACAACCCAAAAGTAGCACAACTCAATTTATTGTTATTTTTGAAATTAAAGTCAATTATATTAACAAAGCCAACATAACTCGTTGGCTTTGCTTTTGCTAATGAAGAGCTTAAAAATTAAACCCTACAGATAGCCAATAACGGCGACCATCTTCAACATAGCCGTATTCAGCTTCGGTGATTTCTTTATCAAACAGATTATAAACACCAAATCCTAACTTAATGCTGCGGCTTAAATCGTAGTTACCACCTATATCAGCCAAGGTGTAATCTGGCGCAATTAAGCTGTCTTGCGACGGGCCTGTTGTCGGCTGGCTTTCTTCGCCGCGGTAATGAACACGCAGCCAGGTACCTAATTTATCAACCGGGCGCCAATTAACTGAAGTTTGTAAAATATGCTTAGGTAATTGGTTAAGTGGGCTGCCTTTGTATTCACCGGTTTTTTGCTCAGAATCGGTGTAGGTGTAGTTGGCACTGACATCAAGCTCACTGGTAATGTCGTAAGATACTGATAACTCAAAGCCTTGCGTAACGGCTTCATCCACATTGACATAGGTCGTTGGCATTGAACCAAACTGGTTTGGTCCATCAGTACACTGTGTAACTGGGCACGAAATGCGTGTAATTTTATCTTCAAACTCGTTGTAAAATACGGTGCTTGAAAGCGATAAATCACGGCTTGCATCATAGTAGATACCCATTTCGTAGTTTATTGATTTTTCAGGGCTTAAATCTGGGTTACCGTAAATATTACCACCTCGGCTCACTTGCCCCCAAGCTGCGGTAGATTGACGAATATTCGGCGCTCTAAAGCCTGTTGAGATACCGCCTTTCACCGTCAACGACTTAGTTGCTGTATACACACCATATAAACGCGGGCTGAAATGGCCTGAAAAATTACCATCATGATCATAACGAAGACCGGTAGTGAGTTTAAACTGCTTGGTTGCAGCCCATTCATCTTCGGCAAATACTGACCATTGCTCGTTCTCAACATGCGTTAAGTCACTAATGCGGTTACTGGTGTAATCGTCCAGCTCTTCTTTTAAATATGACGCACCAAATGCTGCATTATGATTGGTAAACGGTAAAGTCCAGCTTGTTTGCGCATCGGTATTTTCGACGTACATTTCGCGCGAAGTATTATCAAATTTATCGTACTTTAAGTAACTGCGTGATGAGCCAAAATCATAAAAGCCATTATGGCTTAGTGAGTAGCTTTCTTGGTCATACTCTGTAGTGGATGACTCTGGGCAACCATTACGGCCACAACTTTCACCTTCAGCTAAGGGAGCAACTGTTTTACCAAGTGTTTCGTCGAGTTTTTGTTTTGCAGAGCCTACTTCAAACATGATTTCGTGGTTATCAGAGGGTGTTAAGATAAACTTTGCTTTGATATTGCTTTGCTCTTTACCACGAAAACCGGCTACAAAATCGTCTTCGTCACGTTTTGAGAACTGACCCGATAACTGCATACCTAATAACTCAGGAATTAAGCCACCCGCAGTAAAGAAACTACCTTGATTAATATCACCCGATTCACTTGATTCTTGAATGGTGCTATCTAAACGTAGCTCTCCGTACCACTTTTCTGGTGTTTTACGAGTTATAATATTGATAACCCCACCAATGGCATCTGAGCCATATAACGACGACATAGGACCGCGAATAACTTCAATTCGATCAATCGCTGAAATAGGCGGAGTCCATGCCCCTTCAACACCTGGGCCATCACTATTTGGTCGTGTTTCACGTGAGGTTTGACGCTGACCATCAATTAAAATCAAAGTATATTGACTTGCCATACCGCGAAGGCTGATATCTTTTCTGTCGCCACCACCTGTAACAACCACACCGGGTACGTCAGTCATCGCATCGGTTAGATCACGATAAAAACGCTTTTCAAGCTGCTCACGATCAATAACACTGATACTGGCTGGCGCCTCTTTTAGCATTTGCTCGTAACCGGAAGCCGATACAACGATGACCTCCATGTCTTGTTTTTTGTCATCAGCGTATGCAAAATGGGAAAGACCTGCTAACACAGCAGCGGTGAGTGGTAAAACAGAAGAAACAACCCTCGTCATAATAATACTCCGTGACTTTTTGTTTATAAATGATAATAATTAGCGTTTGCATACTAATGAGAAGTCCCGATTTTCACAATTTACGATTTCTTAAAACTGAATTAAGAAGGCCTGAACCATGAATTCCAAGCTGATCAAAACATTGCGTGTATTTTCTCGTACTGTTGAAACGGGCAATATGAGCAGTGCAGCGGCAGAGTTATCGATGACCACATCGGCTGTCAGTCAACACATTAAGCAATTAGAACAAGAAATCGGATTGAGCCTATTTAACCGCAGCCCGCGCGAACTCACTTTGACCGAAGCTGGCCACCTGTATTATCAAAGCTGTTTAAAAATGCTGGCACTGGCAGATCAAGCCAGTACGCAGTTACAAAATCTACAAAATAAGCCAAGTGGTGAGCTCAAATTAGTTGCGCCAGTGGGGTTTGGCGGTGGCCTATTAAGCGAGCCATTAGATCGCTTAATTAACGAGTTTGATGATTTACGTATTCAGTTAATTTTGACTGATGAGCCAATTGATATGATCAAATGCGGCGCTGACCTAGCGATTGCGATTGGCCCATTAACTGACTCAAACCTCGTTGCTCGTAAATTAGCAACTTGGCCGTTAAAGCTATGTGCTCATAAAGACCATGCAATTAGCAAACTCGATAAAGCCAATTGGGAAGACCTTGGCAACTTTGCCCGTATCGCCCACAGCAACGCCGACAGTAATGCGTTTAACCCGTCAACGCTGGCAAGTAAGCCGTTACCGAAAGCAAAGATCACCGTAAATAATATGCAAAGCTTAATTAAATTAGTGTGTGATGGTGTTGGCTATGGCGTATTACCTGAGCCAGAAGTAAGGCATTTATTAAAATCGAAAGAGCTGGTTGAAATTGCACCCGAATGGGCAATGCCAAATTACACTGTTTACGCCGTAACGCCTGCCAGAGACAGCTTAGCGGCAAAAACAAAAACTGCCATTGATACTTTAAAACTGTGCTTTAACCATGTATCAAAGCAAGTTGAATTAGTTAATTAAGACTCAATAAGGATAATACCCATATGCGGATGGGTATTATCCAAATTAGCGTTAACCCAGCGCTAGCCAAAGGCCCACACACATCATTAGCGCGCCAGCAATACGGTTTAACCACTTCACATTATCGCCTTTATCTAAAAACAGCCTTAAGCTTTTACCGCCTGCGGCGTAAATCAACATACAGATAAATTCGCTCAGCATAATAATGCTCACTAATACCGCAAGCTGGGGGGCAACCGCTAAATCAACATTAATAAATGGTGGCAATAAAGAAATCATAAATGCCCACCCTTTTGGGTTTGCAATGGCAGTGATATAACCCTGCGAAAATAATTGCCCACGACCAATTTGTTGCTGTGTATCATCGTTAGGTTTAAAGCTGGTTTTAGCGCGCCACATATTAACCCCTAGGTAAATTAAGTACGCACCACCTAAGTATTTTAAAAAGGCAAATAACTCAGGGGAATTAAGCATAATACTGGCAACCCCTATCACCGCAGCAATGGCTACCGTGGCAACGCCTAACACCTCGCCTACCATCATCCAAAGCGTACGTCTAACGCCCACACTCATCCCCAACGTCATAGCGAGCGTCATACACATACCAGGTGTAATAGAAACAAAGAAAAAGGTCGGAATAAAAACCGCGAGTACTGCTAAATCGAGCATAAATGCAATCACATGTTTATTGCTTAAAAAGAGAAAGCGATTAAATCACATTCACTTAAATAAGCAAACAAACACGCGATTGCTAACAGGGTTATAAAAACATACCGCCCGATGCTTCTATTCGTTGCCCGGTTACCCAACGGTTTTCATCACCGAGTAATTGCGCAATCATAGGGCCAATATCATCAGCTTGGCCAACGCGTCCCATGGCTGTAAATGAACTGACTAATTGCGCAACATGCTCATTATCACGGACTGCACCGCCACCAAAATCAGTGGCAATTGCACCAGGTGCGACGACATTCACGGCAATATTGCGTGCAGCAAGTTCTTTTGCCATGTATTTGGTCAAAACCTCAACTGCACCTTTCATGGTGGCGTAGGCCGCTTTTCCTGGTAATGCAAAGCGTGTCAGCCCTGAAGATAAGTTAATAATACGCCCGCCATCATTGATCATCTCATGCAATGTTTGCGTTAAGAAAAACACCCCTTTTACATGAACATTCATCAAATTATCAAACATAGCTTCGCTGGTATCAGCAAATGCACTGTCACTGCCATGGCCTGCATTATTAATTAAATAATCAAATCGAGACGTTTGCCATTGTGTTGCTAAGGTACTTTCAAGTGTTTGTTTAAATTCAGCAAAACCTAAAATATCGCTCACATCAAGTTGAATGGCGACGGCTTTTGCCCCCAGTGCAGCTACTTCCTCTACAACTTGCTGCGCTTCATCTTTATGGCTTCTGTAAGTAAATACGCAATCAATGTTCTTACGTGCCAAACTTAAAACTGTATTTTTACCTAAACCGCGATTACCACCGGTGATCACTGCAATTTTTGCTCATCATGCTTACCCTTTTGCTTTGAAGTAATTGTGAGCAACCAGTATATTTACACTGCAAAACCAGATAAACCATGTAAAATTGAATTAACTGTTCGTAAATAACAAACAATCATGAATGAACTGAATGCCATGAAAACCTTTGTTCAGGTTGCAGAGCTAAAAAGCTTTTCGGCTGCAGCACTTGCGTTGAGCATGCCTAAATCATCCGTCTCGCAGTTGGTCAAACAACTCGAAGATACGTTAGGTGCTCGGCTTCTAAACCGCACAACAAGGCGAGTTACGCTGACCAACGAAGGCACGGTTTTTTATCAGCGCTGCAAAGATATGCTTGCTGATATAGACGAACTACAAACCCTATTTCATAAAAAAGACGAAGCGTTATCAGGGCGTCTTAGAGTAGATATGCCACAGCCAATTAGCCGGCGTTTAGTGCTGCCGAATCTAGACAGCTTTTTATCTGCACACCCGCAATTAGAGATTGAACTGAGTAGTTCAGACAGACGAGTTAACCTAATTGAAGAAGGCTTTGATTGCGTAGTGCGAGTCGGTCAATTAGAAGACTCATCGCTGATTGCGAAAAGAATTGGCCACTGCCCGATGATTAACTGTGTAAGCCCAGGTTATATTAAAAACTATGGCAACATCACAAAACTTAGCGATTTAGCCGAGCACTACATTGTTCGCTATAGCCAAACACTCGGTCAACTTGACCCCGGCTTCGAATACCAAGATACACAAGGCGATTGGCAAACCCTCACCATGAAATCGCAGCTCACAGTCAACAATACTGATACTTATAAAGCAGCGTGTTTAGCAGGGCTTGGCCTTATTCAAGTGCCTCGTCATGGGGTTCTCGACGAGCTCAGCCGTGGTGAACTTATCCAAGTTTTACCTGACTATAATTTGCCGCCCATGCCTATGAACATCGTCTACCCAAATCGACGTCACTTACCAAGACGTACCCGAGTGTTTATTGATTGGTTAAGCGAGCAATTAAAACCGATTATCAAGCAAAAATGATAAGCGTTCATCAGCTTCAGATGGCGTTAACTCAATGATTTCAGATTTAACTACATTTTCGATTACAAAAGGATCTTCAGCGATAATTTCTTCGATCTCCTGTTTTGAAACATCGACTGCAATAATGCCGCCGCCTGCGTTAGGCTGCAAGCTTCCTGATAATACAAAAATACCTTTATCAAAGCCTGTCTGAAGCCACTTTTTATGGCCTTCCATGTAATCTTTAGCTTGAGATTTATTATCAGAAAACGTTAGTTGAATTATAAACATTTCATTATTCCTTTAATGTATTAGTGAACTCACTTTCAAATTGCTGTAGCAATTTTAAATAAACGCTGAAAATTAAAAAATAAAATTAGAAGCTAAAACCACGTTCATGTAAAGATGGCGGTTTATTATTGACTCAATTCAACCAATCCAATGAGTGTTTTTTACTCTTCATTCTGCTTTTGTGTTATAAGAAACAAAGCACTGAAACCTATAGAAAATTCCAATATAAAATATAAAATTAATAGCCAGTGGGGCAACCCGTCTAACATGAAGCTTAATAACCTACCCATTGCTAAACCAAGCATAAATATAGATAACGCGATTAATGCAATGCGACGATACGATGCTCTTACAACCCCTAAAAGCCAGAACGCCAAATTAAATATATACAAAAACATGACAGCTCTAAAAATATGATTGCCATTAACATTGTTTATATCTAGCTCAAACAGGTAATTTAGACTTAGCTCAGGATTTACTCCATAAGAAAGAGCTATAGGAATTAAGCCAAAAGACGCAATAAGAAGTAAGGCACAACTTTTATCTATTTTCATCTTTACCATTGGTCAAATCTCTTAGTATGAAAATTTAGTTCCGGCCGATACTCACCCCACAACCAGCATCAAAAACCATATACATGACTGATAACTAGAACATCATTTATCCTAGAGTTGGTAAACTGCTTGTTTCACCATTCAGTCTAAATCTACTACCACTTGACGGACTTAGTAAGAATATTTTAATTAATATTGGTTAAATCAGAAAAATCTTACATTCTCATGCTTATGATCATTTGCCAGTTTTTAAATATAAATCGATAAAAGAATATGAAAGTAGCCAATACAAAAATCCCCACTTAAAAGCGGGGATTCTTAATATAAGTATTTTTCTAATTACTGAGTAACACCTTCAACGGCAACTGGCTCTTCGGGTTTTTCGTCACTTAATAAGTATTTATCTAACCACTGCTCTTGCTCCCAAAGCACATGTAGCAAGCTCTTACGAGCGCGATAGCCATGCGCCTCATAAGGCAACATCACTAAGCGAGCCTCTTTTCCTAGGCCTTTTAATGCAGCATACATACGCTCGCTTTGCATTGGGAAGGTACCCGAATTTGGATCTTCTTGACCGTGGATCATCAGCACAGGCTCATTGATTTTCTCAGCATGGAAAAACGGTGACATCGCCGCGTACACATCTTGTGCTTGCCAAAAATCACGCTCTTCACCTTGGAAACCAAATGGCGTTAGGGTACGGTTGTAAGCACCACTGCGTGCAATACCCGTTTTGAATAAATCGCTATGCGCTAATAAATTCGCCACCATAAAGGCACCATAAGAGTGACCGGCAATGGCAATTTTGTCTTTATCTGCCACACCTTTTTCTACAAGTACATCTACCGCTGCCTTAGCACTTGCCACCAGCTGCTTACGGAATAAGTCGTTCGGCTCTTTACCATCAACACCCACAATTGGCATTTTCGGGTCATCAAATACGGCAATACCTTTTGCAAGATAAGGCATTGGACCCCAATAACCGATATAGGTAAATTCATACGGCGATTCGCGCATTTGTGACGCAACAGCTTTATCTTTATATTCAAGTGGATAAGCCCACATTAGAACTGGTAACGGGCCTTGAGTTGCATCATAACCCGGCGGCAAATAAAGCGTACCACTTAGCTCAACGCCATCGTCACGTTTGTATCGAATTAACTCTTTAGTCACTCCTTTAAATTCTGGGTAAGGGTGCTCAAAGGTCGTAAGTTGAGTGAGGGTTTTATCGTCTAAGTCGCGAATAAAGAAGTTAGGCTGCTCAGTTTTAGATTCACGAATGGTAATTAAACGTTCGCCTTCGTCATCAAGCATTGCACGCACACGCTCATAGTATGGCGCTTCTGACTGCCAAACGCGTGTTGTGGTATTGGTTTTTACATCATAACGGTCTAAAAACGGAATATTGCCTTGTTCAGATGCACCGTTACCGCGTAAGAAAAGGTAACGACCGCCAACCACTTTTAATACATCAGCACCTAAGTCATTCTTTTCATAAATTGGATAGCCGGGATCTTTGTAGGCATCGTTATAGCTACGCTCAGAAAATAGCACGCGGTTTTTATCTGCATTACGCGGTTGAATAACAAAAACTCGTTTTTGTCGGTCGCTAAAGCGCCACTCAGATAATAAGGCTACATTGCCATTGCCCCAAGCAATTGAGTCAAAACGGCGTTCAACTTTAGCAAATAACTTAGCATCACGTTTAAATGGTGCTCTTAGGCTATAAAGGTAATCGTGATGAGGCACGTCAGTTTTCATATCACCGCCGTCTTGTGCTTCTGCCCAAATGACTTCAGCGCCTTGATCTGCTCGCCATTGAAATTCGCGGCGACCAGTACGCACACTGTCATAACCTTGTGGAATGTTATCTGCTAAAGGCTGTTTTGCGAGCTCAGCTAAAGTATAACCACGCATGCCCCAAATTTGCCATGTAGCAGCAAAACGACTGAAAGGTACTTGATATGAAAAAGGCTCATCAATCATACCAACCAAAATGTTGGTTGAATCAGGCGAGACCGAAAACGCTTTAATTAACCCAGGTTGACCAATCGGTTGGCCCTGACCACTGAGCGGAATATAAGTTAATTGGCTTTGTGCGTAAAACTTAAATAGGGCTTCATCAAATGGGCTGGTTAATAAGTTTTGATAAGTTCTCGCTGGTGCTTTCTCACCACTACTTTGTTGAATAACAGGCATCACTTGCGTGCTATCGTTTGTTAAGCGAGCTTTACCAATATTAACCGCTGCATTAGCAACAATGGCGCTGCTATCTGGTAGCCAAGTATAAGGTGTGCTGGTTAAAACCGAATTAAGCGAGGTGTCACTTAACTGACGGGCTTGTTTAGTACTAACATTATAAACCCATAAATTAGCACTCGATGCTTGCTCAACCACAAACGCTAAGTACTGACTGTCACTTGACCAACTTGGTGAGCGTAAAATGCCATTTGGCAAACCCGATACAACAATTTCAGAGCCGGTTTCAACATGCTTAAGCACTAAAGATGTAAACTTATTACGTACCCGAGAGCGCGAAAAATTAGCAGGGTTAAGCTTAATACCCGCAAGTTTTAACTCTTCTTTAGCCAAGTCTTGTAGTGTATCAATGCGTTTTCTATCAAATAACGCCAGCCACTGACCATCATTTGATAAATAACTACTCGGCGCAAGCTTAGCGTCAACCACAGCAGCTAGCGCTGGCGATGGAGTTTGATAACCTTGATTAGCAAAACTGGGTGTGCAAACAGCTGCGCCAATGACTAGCGCAAAAAGCAATTTAAATGCTTTCATGTTCGTTCCTTTTTCGTTTTTATTTTCGATTATGTAAACAAGTAGAACATGTTTGCAGCATTTCATAAAGAGTTTCGGCTCTTTTGGCAGCCAATCAGTGACTTAAACACCTACTTTAAGCTAAAATAGACACACGCTATTCACCACTTTTGCTAATAAAAATGAAAAAATCGACAGGCAAAGTCACTATCTGGGATGTTGCTGAACAGGCACAGGTTTCAAAATCAACCGTGTCTTTGGTCCTTACCAACAGTGATAAGGTCAGTAAAAAGAGTAAAGAAAAAGTGCTGGCAGCCATTGATAAGCTAGGCTATGTGTATAACCGTGATGCAGCAGCGCTTCGCAGTAAACGATCAAACCTAGTCGCGTTGGTTATAAATGATTTAACCAACCCCTACTCAGCTCAACTTGCTGTTGGCCTCGAAAAACACATTTTTGAGCTTGGTATGTTGCCGATGCTGGTAAATATTGCAGAGTGCGTAGAAAGACAAACCCAAGTGGTGAAAACCTTAAAAGAATATAATGTAGCAGCATTTATTATGTGTCCGGCTCCGGGCACACAGCAGCAGTGGCAAGATGATCTCATAAATAGTGGTTTTCCGGTTATTAATATCATGCGCGAAATTCCATTTTCAGCAGCGCCATGTATTTTGCCTGATAACAAGAAAGGCACACACATTTCAACCAGTCATATTTTATCGCAAGGTATTGAAGATATAGCCTTTTTAGGTGGCACCGCAGAAATATCTGATTACCATGAACGTTTAAGTGGTTTTTTATCTGCGCTGGAGCAATTTAATATCACTGACGAAAAACCTGTTATTCAAGCGCCGACCAATCGCCAAGGTGGTCGAGAAGCCTTTAATACCCTTATAAAGCAAGCTCCAAATACCAAAGCCATTGTCTGTTTTAATGATGTTATTGCCTACGGCGCGATTGAAGCAATGCGTCAACACGGTCTCGAGCCGGGTAAAGATATCAAAGTTATTGGCTTTGATGACTTAGAAGATTCGCGCTTAATGCTGCCTTCTCTTTCGACCATCGCTATTAATGCCGACGAGATCGGTAAACGCACCTGTCAGGTGCTAAAAGAACTATTAGATAAATCAACACCCCCAGTTCGCACCTTGGTGGATGTTAACTTAAAAATACGAGACTCAAGTCAATGAAAAAAGTGTTAGTGATCGGCTATGTTTGGCCTGAGCCTAATTCGTCTGCAGCCGGCACCCACATGATGTCACTCCTACGCGCCTTTCGTGCAGAAAATTGGCAAGTTGAATTTGCAAGCCCAGCGCAAAAAACCGAACATATGGTAGATCTCAGCGAAGATGGCATCACCACACAGGTCATTGCATTAAACTGCTCAAGCTTTGATGAGTACGTGCAAGCGTATAATCCTGATATTGTGATGTTTGATCGCTTTATGATGGAAGAGCAATTTGGCTGGCGAGTCGATAAATACTGCCCTAACGCACTTAAAATTCTTGATACCGAAGATTTACAGTGCCTCAGAAATGCACGCCACGAAGCTCACAAAGCAGGCCGAGAATTCAGCCATAGCGATTTACACAGTGATATTGCAAAGCGAGAAATCGCCGCTATTTTACGCTCAGACATCAGCTTAATTATCTCGCACTACGAGATGCAGCTACTCAATGACGTTTTCAAAGTTGATAGCGCCCTACTTCACCACTTACCATTTTTGGTTGATTTGCAGCATATTCCTACCAGCACCAAAGCATTTGCAGAGCGTAAACACTTTATGACCATAGGTAATTTTCGTCATGCGCCAAACTGGGATGCTGTTTTGTACTTACAACAAATTTGGCCGCTGATCCGCAAACAATTGCCCGATGCCGAACTACACATTTACGGCTCTTACCCGCCACCAAAGGCGACAGCGCTGAACAATCCAAAAACTGGTTTCTTAATAAAAGGCTGGGCTGATGATGCCTACAAAGTCATGGAAGATGCACGCGTGTGTTTATCTCCACTGCGTTTTGGTGCAGGTATTAAAGGCAAGTTACTCGAAGCGATGATCATGCAAACACCAAGCGTAACAACTCCGATTGGCAGTGAAGGCATGCATCAAAACGAGCCGTGGTCAGGTGCAATATGTGAAGATGCACAGCAATTTGCTGATGCAGCAGTGGCACTTTATCAAGATGAAGCGTTATTTACTCAGGCACAGCAAAATGGCCAGCTGTTATTACAAAAATATTATGATAAATCAAAACTTCAGTCGCAGTTAATCGCTAAAATCACCGCCATTAGTGAGTCATTAGCACAGCATAGACAGCAAAATTTTACCGGCCAAATGCTCAAACATCACACCATGCGATCTACCCAATATATGGCGCAATGGATTGAAGCTAAAAATAAGTGATTTTGCTGTAAATAACACTAGACATAGCGGCTTTTGTCGCTAAAATCGCGCTGGTCAATTTAAGCGATATTGTCTTACGACTAGACTATATCTTATTGAATTTTGGTCTATCCTTAACTGAACAATTTAACCTTTGGTTCAAAACGCCTTTGAAAACCGCAACGTTTACTGAAAAACGAAAATTTATCGTGAAGCTTGGCAAAATGCTTCATAAATACGGTACACCTGCTTACCGACTAGAAGCGCACTTAATGGAAGTTGCGACTTACCTCGGCTTAAAATCATCTTTTGTTATGTCGCCAACATCAGTGACCTTTGTTATTTGGACAGATGGTCACGAAGAAGAGTACACCCATGTTGCGCGTGTTGATCCGGGCGATCACGACTTAGGCTCGCTGGCAGATACCGATGATTTAGTAAACAAAATGCTTAACGGTGAGCTAACGCTACAAGAGGTCGATAAACAACTCGACATCATTTACAACCTGCCAAACCCGTATAATAAATTTATGACCGGCGTTGCTTTTGCAACCTCTGGCGGTGCATTTGCCATGTTAATGGGTACCGGTTGGAATGATGTGTTTTGGTCAGCACTGATCACCTTAGTGGTGTACTTATTTGTGCTTTGGTCAACACGCTCAAAACGCGTCGCGCATATGCTTGAGCCTTTAGTGGCCATTGTTTCTGCAATTATCGCGTGTGCGGTCAGTGTTTACCTAGACGCCGAAATAAACATACGATTGGTGGTGCTATCAGCCATCATTGTGTTTATACCCGGCTTAGCATTAGCTTTAGGGTTAGCTGAGCTTGCAGCACGGCACTTGGTGTCTGGTACAGCACGGGTGATGGACTCATTCATGCTGCTGTTTAAGCTGTATTTTGGTGCTTTTATTGGTATTGGCATTGGTTTCGCTATGTTTGGTCAAGCAGACTACGTGCAACCAGAGCCTTTACCAAAATGGACAGCATGGCTTGCTATATTCATGCTATGTAGCAGCCTAATCGTGATTTTTAGAACCAAACTAAAGCATGCGGGTTGGTCTATTGCGTCTGGCTTTATCGCCTATGGCACAAGCATTGGATCTGCCATGTATCTAGACTACACACTTGGCACATTTGTTGGCGCTTTATCTGTAGGGGTTTTTAGTAACTTGTTTAACCGTGTTGCTAATGCACCTGCCTCCATTGTTGCTATGCAAGGTTTAATCGTATTAGTACCGGGGAGTAAAACCTATATTGGTTTGAACTCATTAATTGAAGGTCAAGATTTCGTCTATGCAGAGCATATTGGCCAACAAACCTTCTTGATATTTATGTCATTAGTGGCGGGGCTTATTTTTGCTAACGTCGCGCTTCCACCAAAGAAAAGTCTATAATCTACTGAGCCCGAGTTTATCGGGCTTTTTTACACCCTCGTTTTAATAAGCCGACTTTGCTTATCAGTAACAAACTGATATAACTCATAAGTGCATGTGGTAAAAATAAAAAGGATTTATTTAGTGATAAGATTGGCTTGGCTGCTATGCAGCTTGTTCGCATTTAGTGTGTTTGCAGAATCCCAGTGTGTTAACTGTCATCAGAGCCAAGTTGAAGACTGGCAAACATCCCATCATTTTCATGCTATGGAAAAAGCCACTCCCGCTTCGGTGCTTGGTAATTTCAATGATCAAACTCTAGACTACCAAGGCCAACCAGCGCGCTTCTATCAACAAGGCCAACAACTTTTTATAAGCATGCCAAACCTTGATGGCAAGCTGACTGACTACCCTGTTTTATACACATTTGGCTATGAGCCACTGCAGCAATACATGTTTGATATGGGCCAAGGCCACATACAGCTATTTCCGTTTGCGTGGGACTCACGCAGCAAAGCGCAAGGCGGTCAGCGCTGGTTTGTATTGCATCCTGAGCAGAAACAGCACGACCTATTTCATTGGGCGCAAAAAGGCCAAAACTGGAATCATATGTGTGCTGATTGCCACTCAACTGATTTCAAAAAGCAATTTGACCTTAAAACGAATAGCTTTAACTCAAGTTATTCAAGCATTAACGTGAGCTGTAAAGCGTGTCATGGCGATAGCCAAGCTCATTTAAAATGGGCTGATGGCGATAGCAGTATTGCCGATAAGGGCTTTACCCATAACATTAAAAAGCAAACCCCACTGTTTACTCAACAAGCTGATGGCAGTATGCAAAGCGTACAGCCACTGGTAAAAAGCGAGCAAGTGCAAGTGTGTGCAACCTGTCATGCTCGCCGTTCACAGCTTGATGACCGCAAAGACCCACATAGCTTTTTACAAAACTTTCAAGGCTCGTTACTCACTCCTGAGCTTTATCACGTTGATGGTCAAGTATGGGATGAAGACTATGTATGGGGCTCGTTTTTACAAAGTAAAATGTTCAATGCAGGGGTTACCTGTACTAACTGCCATAACCCTCATTCGGGTAAATTAAAACTGCCTGGGAATCAAACTTGTACGCAATGTCATAGCCAAGAGGTGTTCGATACACCTAAGCATCACGGCCATAAAGTGGCAAGTACAGGTAGCCAATGTGTCGATTGTCATATGCCCACCACTACCTATATGCAAGTAGATGCAAGGCGCGACCACAGCTTTCGAGTACCTCGCCCTGATTTAACGTTAAAAACCAATGCTCCCAATGCCTGTAATAGCTGCCATGAAGATAAAACGCCGCAATGGGCGGTCGCCAAAATAAAAGACTGGCACCCAAATTCAAAATATCTTGGTACTGCGCATTTTTCTGAGGCGTTTTATGCCGCCGATAACCGCCTACCTAATGCATCGACCATGCTGACTAAAATTGTGCAAGATAAGGGCTTTCCTGAGATTATTCGCGCATCAGCGCTCAGCCGCTTAGCCGCAAGCCCCGATAACAATGCTATCGTTGCGATTGCTCGCTCAATAAAAGACAACGAGCCATTAAAACGCCAAGCAGCCATTGAAGCGGCAATGCCTTTTGATATCAACCAACGCTGGCGTTTATTAAACCCGCTTTTAGATGATGAGCATTTACCAATCAGAGCCGAAGCTGCAAGAGCTCTGGCGGCCATGTTAACTCAGCCGTTCCCAGCTGGCCTCAATGAGCAAGACACTAAGCGCTTAAATTCAGCGCTCGATGAGTACAAAGATATTCAACAATACCAAGCAGAGCGCGGCTACTCACATACTAATTTAGGGAATCTGGCGCTCACATTACAAAAGCCAGAACAAGCCAAAGCATATTATTTACAAGCCATCAGTATTGAACCTATTTTTGCTCCCGCTTATGTGAATTTAGCTGATTTATATCGCAATCAAGGCGATGAAAAAGCTGCGCAAGCTATCTTAAAACAAGGCTTAGCAGTGAACGCAGAAAGCGGCGATATTCATTATGCCCTGGCAATGAGCCTTATTCGCTCTAAACAAAAGAACACCGCGCTTAATCATTTACAAAAAGCTGCACTGTATGCACAAGAAAATGCAAACTATCAGTTTACCTACGCATTACTGTTACAAGATTTAGGTAATATGCCAGCAGCTATATCTGCCCTTGAACGCGCCTTTAATCTGACTCCGAATAACCCGGATATTAGCTACAGTCTGGCACAGTGGTATGTGGCACAAGAAAACTACAATCAAGCGTTGTTTTATGCCAGAAACTTAGCGAGGTTAGTGCCCGGTAACCAGCAAGTTCAGCAGTTTGTGAAACAGCTCGAAATGATGAAGAGTATTAATAAATAAGCATTAGAAAAGGGCCAAGTAGGCCCTTTTCTATTGAACTTTAAGGAGAACTATTAATGTCCATAGTTCAGTGATTTTGCTTTTTCGATTGCTTCATTCACGTTAAGTGACGCCGCTTCCTGACGCGGTGGAAACTCAACAAAAGTTTGTACATGTTCATTTAACTTAGCAATGATCGGCTGTAGCAACCAACTCTTACGCATAATTTGGTGAAAGCCAGTGATACCGTCGTAGTGCTCTAATGGATCTTTACGTAAGTTAAATAGCTTAGGCATACTGTGCGTTACCATATCATCGTAATATAACCCTGTTGGTTTGGTTGCAAAATGCATTTTCCACGGGCCAAAACGAACAGCTGTTAGCTGTGATTCATAGTAGTAAAAGAAGAAGTTCCGCGCTGATTTATCCGCCTTACCAGTCCAGTACGCTAAGTTATTTTCACCATCAATATAAACTTTATCTGACTTTTTAAGCTTTTCACGTAAGTTGTTCTCGCCAAGTGCTGCGGCAATCGTTGGGAAAACATCTTCATGCGATGAAATACCATTTAGCTTTAAGCCTTTTGGTATTTTGTTTGGCCAACGAACTAAGAAAGGCACACGCACGCCCCCTTCCCATGTTGTCATTTTTTCGCCGCGGAACGATGTTGTTCCAGCATCTGGCCAACTTGATTGTTCAGGGCCATTATCGCTGGTGTAAATAACAATGGTGTTATCGGCAATTTTTAGCTCATCCAGTTTATCCAGTAGCTTACCAACATGACCATCGTGTTCCATCAAACCACTACCAAAAATATCTTCTTCAGAGCTAATGCCCGTCGCTAAATTACGACTTTCAGGTTTTAAGTGAGTGTATACATGCATTCGGCTTGTAGCGTGCCAAATAAAGAATGGCTTTTTCGCTTTAACTGCACGCTCCATAAAGTTAAGTGAACGCTCTAACACTTCTTCGTCAAAGGTTTCCATACGTTTGCGAGTAAGTGGACCCGTATCAATGATTTTGCCATTGGCGTAAGATTCGATAACACCACGTGGGCCAAATTTTTTCACAAACTTAGGATCTTTTGGGTAATCCGCTTGCTCTGGCTCTTCAGATACATTTAAGTGATACAAATTACCGTAAAATTCATCAAAGCCATGCTTTGTTGGTAAGTGTTCATCTAAATCACCTAAGTGGTTTTTACCGTATTGCGCCGTCATATAACCGCGATCTTTTAAAAATTCAGCTAAGGTGGGATCGGCTTCTTTAATACCAAGAGGATTTCCCGGTTGGCCTACCGTTGTTAAGCCAGTTCGAATAGGTAATTGCCCCATTAAAAATGCGGCACGACCCGCTGTACAACTAGGCTGAGCATAGTGATCTGTAAACAACGCACCTTCGTTAGCAATGCGATCAATATTAGGGGTTGGGTAGGTCATACCATGTGAGTAGGCACTGAGTGAAATTGGCGCAACGTCATCAACCATTATGGCCAATACGTTTGGCTTATCTGACGCTAGGCTTACTGTTGAAACCAAGCTGCAAATAGCCGCCGCTATTAGTTTTTTCATAAATTATCCCTTTTTATTAATAGTACTATTTACTCCTAAAGAGCTCAGTTTAGTATAAGATGAAAACAAAATACGTCTAGTTTCTAATCTAGTAAAAAACGATTTAAATCAATTATTCATAAAATCAAAACTTTTTTATTAAAGTATACTCTCTACTGTTTTTACTAGGTTAGCCATTATCATAATTAAACCCAAACCCACTTTATTATATTGCAGCGGGTAGATTCTAAACCGCTATATTCATTTAAACTACTCCAAATTATTTAGCGGCTTGATGATTGAATTCAATAAATAAATAGACTATAAGTACCTAAAGAATTAGTAAGCAACTTTTTATTACTTGTGTAAGGAAAACACATGCCTTTTCTACGAATTTCGTTCTTATTTTCACTTGCGTTTCAACTATCAAATTTGTCAGCTAATGAAAAAGAAGTACAAGATATGTCGGACCCACTTGCGGTATATACCCAAATAGGCGCAGGCTCAACTAACAAGGGGATTAACCTTAAAGTAGGACAAGCCTATGACACCGGTATAACAACAACTGCTGGCATGAATGTTATCGAAGTGAAAGGGATTTACGGTGATGCGCTAGGCTGGGAGAGTGATAACAAAACCACTGATTCCATTGATTCTTTTCGCTTTCGTAACTTTTCGGTTGATTTAACTTCGATGAGCGCTAAACAACTTGATGCTTCCTACAACCTAAATGCGAATTTGGTTGCAGATGAAAGCATGGATATTTCGTATAGCTACATAAAAGCATTAAAACCAGTGGGCAAGTTTAGCTTTTACCCGCTTGCAGGAGTCGGAGCATCGATTGGAGAAAATGCCCTTGAAGATGACGGTAGTCGAGACAGTGGTTACTCCATAATGGGAGCCTATGGCTTAGTTGGCATGTACGCAAAAGTGACTATAACTGACAAAATATGGCTTAATTACAATCCTTTTTGGCTAACCACCATTGGTGGAAGTGATAATTATAAAGACCATTACTATGGCCTAAACCAAAGCCATATTTTAACTCATGAGTTTGCTGCAAGTTATCAGATTAACCCGCGTATGAATCTACGCTATTTCGCTAACTGGAATAGAAACGTTGACTTTATGGATGGCGATCATCGTCTAGAATTTAACTATCAACTTTAACAAGACAGCAATTGATATTTAAGGTAAGGGATTAAGTGAAAAAAGTAGTAGTAATAAGTGTATTGTCAGCAAGCTTACTAAGTGATTATTGCCTTGCCTCTAGCTATGATGAATACGCAATTAAACCAGCAGAGCAACAATTAAGTAATCAGCAACAAAAAATTGATGAGCCCATTTCGTTTTTACCCATCCCCACGTTTATTACAGAGCCAGCAGTAGGGCCTGGTCTTGGTGTGGTTGGTTTATTTTTTCACGATAATGAAAAGAAAGCTAAAAAAAAGAAAGAGGGCTCTACCCTACCTCAAAGCATCAGTTTAGTTGGCCTAATGGGCACTAAAAATGGCACTAAAGGGGGTGCTGTTGGCCATATAACGTTTTGGGACGAAGACAGAATTCGCTACCAAGGGATTGTTGGCTGGGCGAGTATTAATCTCGATTTTTATACCTTTGATGAAATAAAACTACTCACACCACTTTCGCTAAATATTGAAGGCCCTGCAGTATTTCAAAATCTTAAATTACGTTATGACAACAGTAACTTTTTTTATGGTTTTAAGCAGATTTATCGCCAAGTGGATATTAGTCTAGCAGAAAATCCAATTGAAAATTACTTGCTCGAGAATGGCATTATCAAAGAACACCTTTCTCTAGATGTAAATACGTCAGGTATTGGCCCCTTGTTAGAGTACGATAGCCGAGATAACCCACTTAACCCTGAGCGTGGCTTTAACTATAAAGCCGAGTACTTATATTTCGATGAGGCAATTGGCAGTAAAGTTGATTACAGCAGCTTAAAATTAACCGCTCTCAATTACTGGCGTTATACCGATAAGTTTAACTTTGCATTACGTATGCAATATGACTCTGTTAATAATCGAGGTGAAAAACGCTTACCAGTTTATATTCCGCCAAGTATTAGCCTGCGCGGTGTGTCTGCTACCCGTTATCAAGGTTTGGATGTTTTTGTTACTGAAGCAGAAGCAAGCTATAAAATCACCCATAAAATAAAGCTTAATGTGTTTACTGGCATGGGCTGGGCTGCTGATAATTTTTCTTATTTATCAAAGGCAGAAACCATTGATACAGTCGGTGCGGGCTTTCGTTATCTCATCGATGAGCATTATGGTATTACCATAGGGTTAGATGTAGCACATGGCCCAGAACAGAATGCTATTTACATTCAAGCCGGTTCGACTTGGTAATAAAAACAATACTTTTATTGTTATTTTAGCAATCTTGTTGGGCTAAATATTGAATTAATCTATTACACTGCTATTATCAATAGCTTAATAAACATTCAGGGATTGAACGGATGCATAACAAAGTATCAACTAACCATTATCCATTCAAAGATTTTAAGCCACATGGTCTTGTCGAGTTTTACCAACGAGAACACACGCTTTTAACGACTGCTACTGGGCCGTTCAACGAAGAAATAATTGAAGCTCACTCTTTCATGCAACAAGATTATATCAACAAACTCACCACGGCTTATGGTCAATGGTATGAATTGGTTGAATTTGAAAACTCATGCATGGCAACACCTGGGGCTCTTGAAAAACTAATGGTGTATTTTGTTGAGCTTAGACGCAAAGGCATTGCGCCGGCTAAAACAGCCTTAGTCATAAAAGAGGGGCTTGAAGGTGGTAGCTTGCTCACCGATACCTACTGTAATTTATATAAACGAGCAGGTATGGTGATGAATGTATTTAAGTCAAAAACAGCGGCTCTAAATTGGTTAGCAGAAGAGCCTGTTGCTGAATTAGCTTAAAAAGTGGAGCTCTTCTTCGCGCAAGGTTAGCACTTTCCCCCCCCTCAGGAGTCTAGCAAACGCTTTGCTAAAGATACTGCTTAATTACAACTCAGCTATCATTTTAACAAGCGCTTGTGTTGTCCATTCAAGTTCGTTGAATTTAATATCAGGTTGATAGTAAAAGCCTTTTTCGCGAGGCCTATTTACATATACTTTAATAGGCAGTATGACTTTTGCAAAGCCTGAAGGTAGGGTTTCGAGCCTCACTTCCATGTAGGTAGAGTCTGTACTACTTGGTGCGCCAACTAATTGTGTGTTTGCAAAAAGCTTAAAACTATCCAGCGCATCTAAACAAGCACTGGCACATTGTCCTGGCACAATCACATAAACAGGTGTAGTAAACTGACTGGCGCTTTTTGGCATTGCTTGTTGCTCTGCTGAGACTATCTCGACATAAAATTGTTCACCCTTTTCATAAGCAGCTTGCATACTTTTGTGGGTTGTCTTTAACCATTGATGCCAAGGGCTAGCCGTATCATAGCTTGCGACTACATCGCCAAAATAGTCAGTATTGCCTTTAGAAGTTCGCCACCACACTTGGGTATTTTTGTGTAGCTTATAGCGGCCATATTTGAATTGTTCACTGCCCCAAAGTGCTGAGGCTATTTGCTCACTCCACATCGATGAGCCACCTTGATTATGGCGAAGATCAAGCACCACAGCTTTAGCTTGCATTAACTCACTATGCTGCTGTTCAATAGCGCTCAACATCGCTTGATAATCCGCTTGCTGCTGCTCATTAGGTGCATAAGTTGGCATACTGATCCAAGCAATATTCTCTAAAGGCCAATTAAGTTCAATTGGCAACTTGTCGCCATTGTAGGCATTTTTAAGCTTTTCAGTGACATCATCAGGCCTAACAGTCCAGTTTAATTTTAGGCTATAGGTAGAACCGTCGGCTTTTTCAAATGTACAGCTTTCAAGCGGCGACAAAAACGGGTTGCCATCATCAATTGTTAGTCGCCAGCCATGGTTCCACCAACTACCAGGCTGCTGAACTTCGCCGTAATAGCGAAAAACACGCTCAACCAGCAAAGTATTAATTGCTGTATTATCACAACTCACTAGCTTATCGCCCTTGGCAATTGCATCTAACTCACTGTAATACACTTTTAACGCATCACCGCGCCATACTGTTGAAAAGCCCGGCCAGCTTTTTTGTGGCTTAAGTTCTCTGGGCAAGGTATCGATCGCTCCTGCATGACCATCTTGTAGAACAGTTCTAAAACGTGAAATAGCCGCAGCAAAAGCTTGTGAACTATGCGCTTTTACTGCCAGCTTTAAGCCTTCTTGCTTTGCTTTTTCGAGCTGTTTAGCAAAGCCTGGGTTACGTACATCATACATACCAGGGTGATTAATAACCGATAACTGATAGGCCGCTTCAACATCTTTTACAGCAAGTTCAGACCAATTAATCTCAGAGTTAGTTACTGAATGGCTATCTTCGCCATTACATAAGCTCACACCAAGTGGGCTGAGGTTAAGAGCTGTAAAAATAAGTGATGAGTAAAGCGTCAAGGGTTTCATAAAAATCCATTTTAAATAATTATTATGTTTAAAAAACATCCCATTTAAACACTAAGGCATTGTTGTGGCAATAAAAAGTACAACACATGCCAATAGATTAAAAAAATTCATCTATCAAGTTTATTTTAATCGTTTGTCGGTTTAGATGGATTACTCTAAAGTTAACTCATCAGCAAACGATGCTGCGATTAATGAGGAAACCAATCATGTTTAAACCACTTTTAAAACGACTTGCTCTTAGCTCTTTGCTGACATGTTCAGCTTTTGCAATCGCTGATCAAAGTGACTACAAACTGATGGTAATTAGCGACTCAGATTCATCGCAAGCTATTATGCAAGGCCAATATGAAGCAGTGTTAAATAACACAGCTAAAGCGTCTGACGTAAACAGCCAATACGAACTTGCTTTTAATCGTTGCGCAGCAAGTGTGAAGTCTAAAAACTTCAGCCACGCAGAATCACTTTGTACTGAAGCTATCAAGCTTCTTAATCAAAGCGAAGTACGCGGCTACAAACGTCGAGAGCTTACTTCATTCGCTTTAAGTAACCGTGGTATCGCACGCATCATGTCGAAAAACGACACTGCTGCACTGTCTGATTTTTATGAAGCGGTAAAAATGTCGGGTAATGATTTAGTTAATCACAACCTAAACCGCGCTAAGCAAAACTTAGCTTTATAACCGAATTGTTGTCACAAAAAGTCTAGTTTGTGTGTTCTCTGGGCTTTTTTATACACCGAGTCATTGCACACGCGGTAACTCAACCAAATTGTTGTCAAAAGCTTAGTTTGTGTGTTCTCTAAGCTTTTTTATTCCGAGTTACTGCACACGCGGTAACTCAACCAAATTGTTGTCAAAAGCTTAGTTTGTGTGTTCTCTAAGCTTTTTTATTCCGAGTTACTGCACACGCGGTGACTCATCCAAATTGTTGTCGAAAAGCCTGGCTTGTGTGTTCGCCGGGCTTTTTTATGTCCGTTATAAAATGACTTGCCAATACGCTACATCAATCCACTGCCCGAACTTTTTACCAACTTGCTTAAAATGCGCGACTTTTTGCATATTATGCTTCTCATGCAAGGCGATACTTGCTTCATTAGGTAATGCAATGCCTGCCATAACAGCATGTACATTTTGCGTTTTTAACTGAGTAAATAGAGCGGCGTAAAGTTGGGTGCCAATCCCCTTTGTATGACTATCAGCATCTAAATAAACCGAGATTTCCACTGAGTGTTGGTAAGCTTCTCGTGCTTTCCAAGGTGTTGCATAACAATATCCAATGACATTACCTTCAGCTTCAGCAATCAACCAAGGTAAGTCAGCATCAAGATTAGCCTGTATTCGCTTGGCTATTTCAGTACCTGTGATTGCCTCAACTTCAAATGTCACCGTACTATTAACAACATAGTGATTGTAAATTGCCGCAATGGCATCACTATCTTCAATCCTTACATTTCTGATCATGATTGAAAATTCCTTACTCAACATTAATTAATTGGTTAATTAATAACAGAAAAGCAAGTTTGGAAATACATATACGCAAAATAAAAACGCCACTAGATGTGGCGTTTGGGTAGTTTCGACAACAATAAGAAATTGCTTTTAAAAGAAGCCCAGTGGATTCTCACTGTAACTTACTAATAGGTTTTTAGTTTGTTGGTAATGATCAAGGGCGAGTTTATGTGTTTCGCGGCCTATACCTGACTTTTTATAACCACCAAACGCAGCATGCGCTGGATACATATGATAGCAGTTGGTCCAAACACGGCCCGCTTCTATCTTACGACCAAAGTGATAAGCACGGTTCATGTTTCGACTCCACACACCCGCACCTAAGCCGAACTCTGAGCTATTAGCAAGCGCTAACGCTTCATCTTCATCTTTAAAAGTCGACATTGAAATAACAGGGCCAAAAATCTCTTCTTGGAACACACGCATGTCATTGGTGCCTTTTAACAGTGTTGGTTGAATGTAGTAACCGCCGTTAAACTCATCTGACAGTTGCTCGACTTCACCACCAGCAAGGACTTCTGCCCCTTCCTTTTTACCGATTTCGATGTAGCTTAGGATCTTATCAAACTGAGCTTGTGATGCTTGAGCACCTACCATGGTTTCAGTATCAAGAGGGTTACCCCGTTTAATTTGTAAAGTGCGGGCAAGTACACGCTCAATAAATTGCTCGTAAATATCTTCTTGAATAAATAAACGCGACGGACACGTACAAACTTCGCCTTGGTTAAAGTACGCAAGTACAGCTCCTTCAACAGCCTTACTCAAAAACTCATCGTCTTTTTCCATTACATCATTAAAGAAAATATTTGGCGATTTACCACCTAACTCAACCGTCGAAGGAATAATATTATCAGCTGCACATTTTAAGATATGCGACCCTACGGGTGTTGAACCTGTAAAGGCAATCTTCGCAATTCGAGTACTGGTTGCCAAAGCCTCGCCTGCTTCTTTACCATAGCCATTCACCACATTTAATACACCTGCTGGTAATAAATCACCGATTACTTCAAGCAGTACTAAAATTGATGCAGGCGTTTGTTCAGCTGGTTTTAAAATAACACAGTTACCCGCAGCAAGAGCTGGAGCAAGCTTCCACGCAGCCATTAACAGTGGAAAATTCCAAGGAATAATTTGCCCTACTACACCTAATGGCTCATGAAAATGATAGGCAACGGTAGTTTCGTCTATCTCACCGATTGAACCTTCTTGCGCGCGCACACAGCCTGCGAAATAGCGAAAATGATCAGCCGCGAGTGGCACATCTGCCGCAAGTGTTTCACGAATTGCTTTACCGTTATCCCAAGTTTCTGCAACCGCGAGCATTTCTAAATTTTGTTCAATGCGATCGGCAATTTTTAATAAGATATTGCTTCGCTCAGTGACTGACGTTGTTCCCCATGCTGCTTTTGCATCGTGTGCTTTATCAAGTGCCAGTTCGATATCTTCTTTTGATGAGCGAGGTACTTTACAAAACACTTTACCGTTTACTGGGCTAATGTTTTCAAAGTATTCACCCTTTACAGGGGCAACCCACTGGCCGCCAATATAATTCTCGTACTGCGCTTTAAAGTTAACTTTTGCGCCTTCACTACCTGGGTTTGCATAAATCATAATGTGTTCTCTCTTCAAATTGTTGTGTTTCATTTAGCATTGACTAAATTACGCGGTAGGTTATTGTTTAATGAACCGCTAGCATTTGAAGTTAGCTCAGTTACTGAAAACACACTTGATTCCTAGTCCAGACTTTTTGACTATTTGTCCAGAATTTAGGGCAACAGCGAGGCAACAATGAACACATCAGTTAGCAACAGAAGTTTAGATAAAAAACGACAACGTATTGATGTGCTTATTGAAAATAAAGTTAGTTTTGCTGGCGAACATGCCGAGTTAAGTATTTACGACACCTATTTAGATGCGCAAAAAGTGGCCTTACATTCAACTGAGTTACTATTTTGTGGCATGATCAGCGGCAAAAAAATCATGCATGTTGCCGACAGTGATTATCATGAAGAATTTTTGCCAAACCAGTCATTTGTGCTTGCTCCAGAGCAAGGGGTGTTAATCGATTTCCCTAATGCGTCTCTTAATCAACCAACAACCTGTTTAGCGATTGAAATCAGTACCGATAAGATAAGCCAAGTAGTTGATGCTCTTAATTTTAACCAACAAATTACACAGGATGACTTTTTCCAATATCAAGCAAAGCTAGTTCATGCCCAGCATAACCAACAAACTCAACAACTACTTGAACGGATGATCACCCTGTTTAGTGAAAATGAGCAACACCGGGATTACTTAATTGATTTATCACTCAATGAACTGATAACCCGCCTGTTACAGCAGCAAAGCCGAGATTTAATGATAGCAAGCTGTAAACA
The DNA here is from genome assembly GCF_947311895.1 of Pseudoalteromonas sp. PAR1. Taxonomy (NCBI): domain Bacteria; kingdom Pseudomonadati; phylum Pseudomonadota; class Gammaproteobacteria; order Alteromonadales; family Pseudoalteromonadaceae; genus Pseudoalteromonas; species Pseudoalteromonas sp. PAR1. The sequence continues at coordinate 40,398 of NZ_CAMZMY010000012.1, forward strand.
AGGCAAGCTTGCAACCCCACTAAGCCATGTAATTAGTTATATTGAACAGCACCTTGCTGAGAATATTGATATTGATGTGTTATGTAAGATAGCGTGTATGAGCCGCAGTAAGTTTTATCAGCAATTTAAGCTAGCGTTTGGTGTTACGCCAGCTCTTTGGCAACAGCAATTACGCTTACAAAAAGCGTATAAACTACTTCAAAAAGGTGAAGCGATTAGCCAAGTTTGTTATCAGTTAGGCTTTAATAACCCAAGCCATTTTAGTCGTGTGTTTAAACAAGCCTTTGGCGCAACCCCCAAAAGTATCGCTAATCATTAATTTTAGGGTTTCGATGAGAATAAACCCGATAGGTAAATGCCAACAATATACAAATGGCGCTTGGCACATAAAGCGCTGCAAAGCTTAATTTAGCAAATAACCATGCCCCAGCTAAGCCACCAAAGATAAAGCCTAAAATGATTAGGCCAAACAGTTTAGCCTTACGTTGATCAAGCGCCTCGCCGCGGAAAACTCGACCAAACATAATACCTAAATCGGTAAAGATACCAGTTACATGGGTAGTGCGAACAATTGCGCCGCTGTAAGTTGTTGCCAATGCATTTTGTAACCCACATGCCGCAGAAGCTAAAAAGTGTCCGTAGCCAGAGCCATTACACAGTAACCAAAGTGCACCGAGTAAAAACCCTGCCTCAATAAATAGTGCGGTATCGTAATGACGCCCTAACTTAAGTGCTGAACTGTGCAGTAAAAACCCAGCAATACCAGACCCTACTAAAAATGACAGTAATACGCCTAATAAATGTAAAGCATCAAGGCTATTGCCATGCATAAGATCTGCGCCAAGCAAGGTTGCTGTTCCCGATAAATGCGATACCGCTTGATGCTCAAAGCTAAGTAAACCAACCGCATTCACACATCCGGCAACCAATGCCAAAATAAATGCGCCTACTTCAACCCACTTCGGTAACTTAGAAATCACTCGCTCTTTACCTTTTTTATGACCTGTTCTCTCATTCTTTTATGGTACGCCTATTTTTATGACTAAAAACACTTTTTTTCGACTCTTTATATGGTAATTTACAGGTAAGTAAATCGATTAAGTGACGATAATGCCCAAGCCAAAAAATTGGACGCTAAAAAGTATTGCCCAAGAGTTAGGCGTTTCAAATGCCACCGTATCAAATGCGTTTAACCGCCCTGATCAACTATCAAAATCTCGCCGCGAGGAGATTTTGGCTGCCTGTAAAAAACTCGGCTACTTTGGCCCTAACAAAGCGGCGCAATCGCTGCGCAGAGGGACCTTTAATATTGTTGCCTTGGTGTTGCCAGACAGTGTTGAATACATGGTATCAGATCCGGTTGCTAGCAGCTTTATGCGGGGCGTATCGGCGGTACTCGAAAAAAATGGCATTAACCTTTTATTATTTTCTGGTAATAGCAATAACCTAAATAGCGTAGTCGATTTTGTAGATGGCTTTATCTGTTATGGCCGCCCTCGTAATAAGCAACTTGTTGAACAATTGAAACAAGTACCAAAACATGTGGTGACGGTTGATTTTAATATCGGTCGCGATGCCTCGGTAAACGTTAATAACCAACAAGCCAGTTTTGATATTGCTAAACACGCACTCCAAAAAAATGATGATCGGGTGGCAATTTTAGGGCTGCGCTTACTTGATAACGACGTACTATGCCGAGTTTACGAGCATCACGAGTTTGAAGCTGGTCAGTCTATCGCTCATCAGCGACTACGCGGTTATCACCAAGCAATCAGTGATGCTGGCATCACCCTTGGTGATGATAGAACATGGAATATTCCAGAAAGTAGTGAGCGTTTTGCTAGTATTGCCGCCAAAGAAGCGCTTAGCAGCACACCAAGACCAAACGTTTTGTTGTGTATGAGTGATTTAATCGCCCTTGCTGCAATGCGTGAAGCATTAAAAATGGGCTTATCTATTCCAGAAGATGTCAGAATTGTTGGTTTTGATGGCATCGATGAAGGACAACGATTTGTGCCAAAGCTTACGACTGTTCACCAAAACAGCGAAGAAAAAGGCCGCTTAGCAGCGACCTTATTTTTATCGAAAGAGCAGCAAACAGCCGAAATCGACTATCAACTGCAATTGGGGCAAAGTAGTTAAGCTAAAAAGTCAGCCAAATCAACTATGCTTTGTTCGCTGTCGCGGTGATCGACAATGAACACTTCACGGCTAGTAAAGTCGACTTTTAACTCAATTGAGCTGGTATCATCATGCCAGCTTAAACGACACACACTGCCTTCACCGTTCACTGTGAATTCACCGTTAAAAGCTGGGTGCTCATTTCGTAATTGAATAAGTTTAATCAATCCTTTAACCACAGGTTTTGCTAGAGCAGCTTCAATATCTTGTGCATTTAAATAAGGACGATTGATATCACGGCCAACATTTGTACGTGCCAGTAATTCCATATCGTTTTCACAAGCGAACAGACCGCCATAATAAACTTGTGGAATACCTGGCGCGAAGAATTGAATCGCACGCGCTAATAGATAATCAAAGTCATCTGCACCCAAGGCATTATAATACGTACAATTTACTTGATATAAATCAACGTTACTGGCTGCAGCCCCTGTTGCAAGGCGACTTTGCCCATCACTTTTTTCATGAATGGTTTCAACCAAGTTATCAATTTGCTCGGCGTTTAGTAAGCCTGGTTTATCACCCATTGGACCTGCGTCAATAATGCCAATGCCATCATGAGTATCAAGCACTGTTAAACAGTTACGCGGTGAAATTGTTAGCCAATTCACCAATGCTTGCGCATCATTGCTAAATAAACTGTGCAAAATAAGCGGTGGAAGTGCAAAGTCATATACCATATTTACACGTTTTGCGACTGCTACCTGAGTTTGATAATGGCTATGAATTTCGGCAATAGTCTCCATACCAGCATCATTTGCCTGTGCTGAAAGCTTATTTAAATACTCAAATGTTTCGTCCAGCATAAAACAGTTAGTGCCTGCTTCTTTGATAGCATAACCAGCGGCGTCTAAACGAATGATGTTGACATTATTATCAGCAAATTTGCCAAGTACAGTGTTTAAATACTCAATGCCTGCTGTTGATTTCACATTAATATCAATTTGGTTATCGGTAAATGTGGTCCAAAAATCATAGGTTTGGCCATCTCCACATTTAATTGGTGTAAAGCAACTACCTGGACGCGGACGATAAATCGCTTTTTGTTCAGCCTCCGACATGCCATTTGGGAATACATCGTCTTTGGTTAGAAATAAATCCCAAAATTCAGATTGTTTGCCTTTTGCTAGCACGTCTTTAAATTGAAACGACTGTGCTGAAACATGGTTAACAATCAAGTCAGCCATCAAATCATAGTTTGCACCAAGCACTTTGATGTCTTCCCAGCTACCAAGACGCGAGTCTACTTCACTATGATCAATAGGATCAAAGCCAGCATCACTGCCATCAATCGGATTATAAAATGGCAACAAATGTACACCTGCAAACACATTGTTAAGTGGGCCATTTAATAAATTACTTAATTCATCAATACCTTGACCGGTAATACGGTCTGCGTAGGTGATTAATTGCACTTTATTGTTGATCATAATTGTTAATACCAAGTTGAAACTTAATCGATTAAGATATATCTTTAACCACGACAGCAAATTATTCAAGCAGTTTTTACAACTTTTATACACTAAGATACATAGTAAAGGTGTAAGCCTTCACATGAGGATACAACAATGAATAGAACACACGATCCTTTGCAAATGATTAGATGGTTGACATACATGATGTTTTTTATGTTTGCCATGACCTCTGATGCGGTTGGTATGATCATTCCTGAGTTAATAAAAGAATTTGACCTCAGCATGACACAAGCCAGTGCATTCCATTATGCCCCAATGGCACTGATTGCTTTTAGTGGCCTATTTTTAGGATTTCTTGCCGACAGTTTTGGCCGTAAACAAACGATAATGTTGGGCCTGGGTTTATTTACGATTAGTTGTTTTTTATTCGCGATAAGCAGCAGCTTTAGCATATTTGTAGTGCTACTTAGCTGTATTGGCCTTGCTATTGGTTTATTCAAAACAGGTGCTTTAGCATTGTTAGGTGATATCTCTAAAAACAATTTAGAGCACACAAAAACCATGAATTTAGTCGAAGGCTTTTTTGGTATCGGTGCTATCGTAGGCCCTGCTTTAGTGAGCTTTTTAATTACGCAAAAAGTTAGCTGGACTTACCTATATGTTATTGCAGGGGTTTTATGCTTAATTTTAACCATTATAGCTTGGCGTGCAGATTACCCTAAACCTAAAAAGCAAGAAGAACACGCAAAACCTGCCTCCCTTGCCACCACTATGAGCATGATGAAAAACCCTTACGCACTTGGCTTTTCTTTAGCGATTGCCCTTTATGTAGCAACCGAAGTGGCTATTTATGTGTGGATGCCTACTCTACTTGGCGATTACACTGGCCCATGGCAATTACTGGCAACCTACGCATTGACCTTATTTTTTATTTTACGCGCTGCGGGACGTTTCTTAGCGGTATGGCTGTTAAATCACTTAAGCTGGCAAGCGGCGATGCTGTATTTAAGCTTAGGGATCGCACTATGTTATTTAGGCTTAATATTTGGTGGTGTTGATTGGGCAATATTCTTATTACCCTTATCAGGTCTGTTTATGTCAATGATTTACCCAACCTTAAACTCGAAAGGTATTTCTTGCTTTGCCGTTCAGCAGCACGGTGCGGTAGCTGGGGTCATCCTGTTTTTCACTGCATTATCTGCAGCTGCAGCCCCACTACTTATGGGTATGATCAGTGATTTCTTTGGCCACATTCGTTATGGGTTTTATCTCGCAACAGGTTTCGCATGTTTACTGTTTTTAGCCATGCTATATAACTACTTACGCAACCCTGCTGAGCAAGCTTTAGCGCAGCACAGTGCATTAAGCCACTAAATAAAAATCGTTAAAAATCAATTATCGAACATAAATTGTGCAAGTTTTTCGCTAAAAAGACTTGCACTGTGTAAAATTATTGTTATCTTTACTTAATCGATTAAGATAACAATTTAGACAACAAACCATCTGGGATTGACACGAGGCACATTATGACAACACACAAACATGCCCTTTACACATTAAGCGCGCTTGCGCTAGCAGTAAGCCAAAACTTACACGCCGAAGAGCAAGCACAACCAGCAGAGGCTAAAAAAAGCGGCCTTGAAACAATCGTCGTAACAGGTGTACCGCGCCGTACAACGATTATGGCATCAAGTTCATCGGTTAGCAGTGTTACATTAGCAGAAATTGAAGTATCAACACCACGCTCTACAGCAGAAGCATTCAGAACAATCCCGGGTGTTCGTTCAGAATCAACAGGTGGTGAAGGTAACGCGAATATCGCAGTACGTGGTTTACCTGTTGCATCGGGTGGTGCTAAGTTCTTGCAACTACAAGAAGATGGCTTACCTGTTATGCAGTTTGGCGATATTGCCTTTGGTAATGCAGATATCTTCATGCGTTTAGATTCAACAGTACAAAGTGTTGAATCAATCCGTGGTGGCTCAGCTTCGACAGCAGCAAGTGACGCACCAGGCGGTATCATCAACTTTATTTCAAAAACGGGTGAGAACGAGTCAGGTAGCGTATCAACCACGGTTGGCCTTGATTATGACTCTATCCGTACTGACTTTGAGTATGGTACGTATTTAAACGACAGTGTGCGCTACCACATTGGTGGCTTTGTTCGCCAAGGTGAAGGCCCACGTGAAACCGGTTATACATCAAATAAAGGTGGCCAAATTAAGGCAAACCTGACTAAAGAATTTGATGCCGGTTATGTTCGTGTTTACTTTAAGCACCTTGATGATAAAAGCGTAGGTTACCTACCTATGCCAATGTACTCAGATGGCGATTCAATCCCAGGCTTTGATTCGCAATCAGATACGCCGCATTCAGCACTTTTCACACAAACTCTGCGTTTAAATGGCGATAACCAAATTAGTACTGGCGATATGACCGACGGTATGAATCCGGTTGTTACCTCAGTCGGTTTTGAAGCGGCATTTGATTTAGAAAACGACTGGCGTATCGAAAACCGCTTTAGAACATCGTCAGTGAGCGGTAACTTTATTTCTCTTATTCCAGCTGAAGTTGCATCTGCAAGCTCTATTGCCTCTAGCATTGCTGGTGATGGTGCATCACTTGTTTATGCAAATGGTGGCTCAGCAGGCGAAGCTTACGGCGATGACGATTTAGCAATGCGTATTCACACATTCGATGTAACGCTAAATGACATGGGTTCAATTGTTAATGATCTTAAGTTAACTAAGTCGTTCTCTGATGACACTAGTGTTACTTTTGGTTACTTTGCATCAAGCCAATCAATTGATATGTCTTGGCTTTGGAACTCGTATGTTATGGAGCTAAAAGGCGACAACGCAGCATTACTTGATGTTACCGCTGCTAATGGCGATAGCTACTCTGATAATGGCTTGTACGCTTATGGTACTCCATACTGGGGTAACTGCTGTCAACGTAACTACGACACAGAATACGAAACGCGTGCACCTTACATTAACTTAGCAACTAAGTTTGGCGATTTAAGCATTGATGCAAGTGCTCGCTATGATTCAGGCGAAGCACGTGGCAACTACGCAGGTGCAGTTACATCTACGATTGATATGAACGGCGACGGTACCATCTCAATTCCAGAGCAAAATGTTGTTGGTATTGATAACGCAAATCCAAGCATTGTTAACTACGACTGGCACTACAGCTCATACTCAATTGGTGCGAACTACCAAATTGACCCAAGTTTCGCGACATTTGCCCGCTTAAGTAAAGGTGGCCGCGCAAATGCAGACCGCTTACTATTCGGTAAAGTAGAAGCTGATGGTTCAGTTGCCGAAGCCGATGCAATTGATGAAGTAAATCAATATGAGTTCGGTGTGAAAAAACGTTTTGATTCACTATCAGTATTTGCAACAGCATTCTACGCAGAAACTGAAGAGCAAAACTTTGAAGCAACATCACAAAAATTCTTTGACCGCGAGTACGAAGCAAAAGGTATTGAGGTTGAATCAACGTACTACGTTGGTGATTGGGACTTCCGTGGTAACTTTACTTGGACAGATGCAGAAATTGCTAAAGATGCGTTATCGCCAGAGTTAGTTGGTAATACACCACGTCGTCAAGCTGACCTAATCTACTCATTAATGGCAACTTACAACTTTGACAAAGGTGCTGCTGGCCTGAGCTTTATTGGTACAACGGATGCTTACGCACAAGACAGTAACGATCTTAAATTTGATGGCTATACACAAGTGAATGGCTTTGTAAGTTACAACCTGTCTGAAAACTTAAGCCTATCGCTTAACGTGAACAACCTGTTCGACACCGTAGGTATCACAGAAGCAGAAGAAGGCTCTGTACCAGATAACGACATTATTCGCGCCCGTACTATTAACGGCCGTACAACGTCGCTTACTTTAAAATATTCTTTTTATTAATACCTCTCCTCCCTCTTTAGCCCAGTATTTACTGGGCTTTTTGCGTTTTATGTATTCTTAGTAACAGCAACAAAAGGGCTTTGTATAAGACTAGGTTGTTGCTCTTTTCTTTTCACATAACTAAACAGTATTAAGCAGCCTAAAGCTAAGCTTACAGCAAGCATTGAACCTAGGCTTGCAAATCTAAAGCTGTGAAACTGTGCAATAACTCCTGTTGCCCCTGCCCCACACATAACCCCTAATTTAATCGCGTTCGTGTAAAACGCCGAGGTAAACCCAATACGCTCTGGTAGCTGATCTTGTAATACGGTTAAACCAATGCCCGCAAAAATACCGTAAAACAGGCCATTTAAAACTTGCAGCGCGATTAAATGCCATACCTGTGTGGCAAAAAACACCCCTAAATAAAATACAATGGCACAACAAAATGCGACTACAAGCATCGAAACCTTACTGTATCTTTTAGCAAGCTTTGCCGCATACAGCATGATAGGAATTTCTAACAGTGCCACAACACCCATAAATAGCCCAGGCGTATGCTCAGCAAATCCTAGTTCAGTAATGCTATAGAGCGGCAGTGCCGATGAATACATAATATTGCCCGTTGAGCCAAGCATAATAGCTAAGCCTAGCAACCAAAATGATAAACTCGCAGCGGCTGCTGGCTCTGAGCTATGTTGTGACTTTTTAGCGCTATAGTCAGGAATGAACTTAAATGCAAAGATAAGCGCAACCAATGCACACGCTGCAGCAAAGTAAAACGAGCGGCTAAACTCTCCTCCCGAGGCTAACAAATAGCCAAGCGGCGGGCCGCCCACCCAAGCAAAAGAAATAGCGGCACGTAAACGCGAATTAAAACTGGTGATGTCGATGTTCTGTTGACGCCCTGCCCATTGCCTTGCCACGGTCATCATTTGCGGAATTGCTGCATTTCCCATAGCTAGAAATAACACGCCCGCAAGTAACACTTGCCAAAATGCAGTGGCATTAGCAAAGGTCACTAACGCACACACCATACCTGATACAGCCACCATAAATAACTTACGTGCACTAGTTCCTTTATCAGCCATACCACCCAGCCACTGACTAATAATTAACCCCGTAATAGTTACTGCTACCATATAAACACCCAAATAAACGGGTGGTGTCTGCAGCCCTTCTATAATGAATAAGCTCATCAAAGGGTTAACGAATGCCCCCATTAATCCCGTTAGCATGCTTAGAAGAATAAAAATTACACCATGCTGTTTAAGCAATGCTTTCACCAACAACCCCACATCAAAACGACAATTTAATAAACAAATTAAAGGGCGCAGATTATACACAGCTTTGCTGTAATTTTCATTTTGTAATACAAATAATAGAGAAGGAGTTTCGCATAATGAAGCTATGCTTTTAAGAAGAGACAATTAACTGTTAAGAACAAACAGTTACTTGCCAATAGGGTTATCCCTTAAGCTGTACTATGACTGTAACAACTTAAGAGATACAGCTTGAACTCGCAATATACTTACAGCTGCGAGAATTGCTTGAAGTGATAAACCAATACCTTTAAAGCGTGCTATTTAGTAATTTATAAAAGCGAGATGTCACCCCGTTTGTCCAGCCAAACCCTTGTTGCACAGTATATTCACCGCCACCGGCTCGACTAACTAAATCACAAACGTTATATTTTTCTAATAAGCACTTATCTTCAGTAAAACGCATTTCAATCATGCTCAACCAATTTTTCATAATTGCCTGCGCTTCACTAACATAACCATAATCAAAGAGCCCTTTTACAGCAAACCACTGCAGAGGAGCCCAGCCATTAGGGCTATCCCATTGTTGTGAAGTACTACATAAGGTTGTTACTAATCCACCCGGTTTTAAAAACTCTGACATCAGCTTTTGCTTTACCTGTTCGGCTTGCCTAGCAGACGCTGCGCCAACAAACAACGGCACCGCTGTTGCCAATGAATCAACCTCACTTTGCTGATTTAAACGAATATTAAAATCTCGATATACCCCAGCCTCACTATGCCAACAATATTGGTCAATTGCTTGCAAACGAAGAGCGGCTAATTCTTCTATGGAATGACATTTTTGATCCTTACCCAGCAGTCGATAAAAGTCTCCAAGTGTTCTTTCAAGGTTATAAAGCAAACAGTTTAGGTCAACTGGGACGATATTGGTGGTTTCAATCGTTTTTAAATCATGATGATCTACAAGCCAGCGACTACTGAAGTCCCATCCTGACTCGCATGCCGCTCGTATATGTTGAAAATAACTTAACTTTTGTACCTCATCGAGACCTTCAGCATCGTGTAAATCTTCTTTTAATGATTCAGGTCGAGGAGTTGTAGAGCTATCCCAATAACGGTTTAAAATTGCGCCATCAGGCATTCTTACAACTCGCTTTATTAAAGGTGTTTGCGTTGATAATTCGCTACAATCTTGCATCCAAAATTGATACTCAGACTCTAAAGCTTCAATAGCACTTGCAAGCCAAGTTAAATCATCCTGATGCTGATATTTAGCTTTCCAAAGCATAGTAAGCATGAGTGCTAATACAGGTGGTTGTGAACGACTACTGTAATAGATTCGATTACCATTTGGTATGCAACCATTACGATTTTGTAGGTCAATAAAGTTATTTACCATTGCTTCTATCGTTGCAAGATCACCAATATCCTCAAGGCCTAATGCGGTAAAATAACTGTCCCAATAATATATTTCCTGAAAACGTCCACCAGGCACAATATAGTCATAAAACAGCGGTAACAATGAGCTTGATAAGTCTGTATCTGCACTGCGGTGTAAGTGAGGCCATAAATCAGCAATATACTGTTGTACTGAAGAAGTATCTATTTTGGCTGTTGGGATTGTTTGGTCGGCAAACATAAAATGAGTCATTACGAACTCACGAAGCTCCTCGCCTCTCAAAGGTCCAACGAGCAAATATAATTCACAAGCACTTTGCCAAGACAAATTAGGAATGGCATCAGCAAACATCTTAGAATCGGCAAACACCTCTTCTAACTGCACATCTTTAAATAATTGACTATCAAGAAAGCTCATAAATACCCTTTATTGTTCAGCTGAAGAAGTTGTATGAGAAAGAGGTTTTAACGTGTGTTTCTTGAACACTGAAACACTCACCAATAACAATGCAATAGGTACCAAAGTTAAATAAAAGGCATGTTGGCCACTAAATTTATCAAATACCAACCCTGTAATAATTGAGCCAGTAGTCCCTCCAAGAGCAGAAAAAACAACTATCAGTCCTGTCATTGCTGCGTGCTGATACTTAGCCAATGAACTCAACATAACTGAGTTAAGTACCGGATAAATCGGTGCCATAAAAAAGCCAATCAGGGGTAACATGAATGCAGCAAGTGGTACATCAAATATTGTTTTTACTTGGCTACCATCAACGTTGTGCGTCATAGGTAATACAAGTAAAACCAGCACAGCCATAGACATTAAGCAACTGATTAATATACTAAACCAATTTAGATAGCGCAGTAATTGACCAGCAACCAAGCGACCTAGCGCAAGCGCCGCAGCAAATATACTTGCTAGTTGAATACTTACATCAACGGGGAGCATTAAAACTTGATTATTAAAAGTAGGTAACCAAGTACCTACTCCCTGCTCGATTAATACATAAAGAAAGGCACTGATAATAAAAATTAACACCAACGGTTTATACGCAAGCCTTAGCATGTCAATAAACGCGTGAATTTGTGAGTAGTGCGAGCCCTTTAATTCAGGTGATTTAATTGGTGCTGTGAAAACAGCTAAAAAGGCTACGGCAACAATCAAGGCAAGCAAATAATACACGTTTAACCAGTGAGTGCTCTGCACATCATTTGGATCGATAAATAAAGCAAAGATCCAATAGCCTGCTAACACACCTAGCATAAACACCCCTTCAATGGTGTTTAGCAACGCTGAGTGCTTATTAGCACTGTCTGTTACCTGGCCAATCACTGAATAAACAGAAATTTTCATCACTGCAAAGCTACAACCAATTGCTGCAAACAGTGCCTTTAGTATCCAGAACTGTGCAATTGTTGGTACAACTAAACACATAACAGCGACAAAAACTAAGGCAGCCAACATCGCGATTTTATAACCAACCCGAGGAATAAACGACGCAACTAAGAATGAAACAATTGCTATGCTTAAGTCTTTAAAACCCTCTAAAACGGATGCGTCTGTTTTAGTCACACCTAAACTATTTATTGCTTGCAAAATAACAGTACCGACACTGTTTAGCATAATAGCAAATACAAAATAGCTGCACGCCAATGCGACTGTTATTCTGATCGGATTCATTCACTCAAACCTAAGATTATTTTTATTTAGTCTAGTTTAGCAATCAAGTAAATGCAAACGTTTGCAAACGCATTTAAACAAATATTTAACAACACCCCAAATCAACGCTGACTGGATTGTCTACAAATTAATTCAATATCAACAACTTGAGAGGTGGTTGTTTGCCCCGAAAACTGCGCTATTAATTTTTCCACAAGAATAACTGAGGCACGCTGCGTATTCTGTTTAATACTTGATAAGGAAGGATGGCTGATATCTGCCATTGCGATATCGTCAAAACCGACTAAAGCGACATCATTTGGAATACTAATATAACGCTCTTTTAACGCTTTCATAGCGCCAAGTGCCACCATATCGCTACATGCCATAATACCGTCAAAATATAGGCCTTTTTCAACCAAGAGTTTATTTATATTTTTGTAAGAAGCGCCGCTTGTAATATCAATAGAAACCACATGAGGTGTGGCTTTCGCACTCGCTATCGCATCTAAATAACCTCGGTGGCGCTCACCTATTTCGGCATGCCCTGGATCGCCTAAGAACAAAATATTCTTGGCTCCTTTATTCAATAAATGCTCAGTAGCAAGCCGACCACCTAAATAATTATCGCTCCCTACAATAGGGTAATTGCTGGGCGATTTAGGATCTCCCCAAACCACTAGGGGCACTCCAGCATCTGCTGCAGCTTCGATATTTGCTTGATTCTTACCCTGCCCAACTACTATAAGACCGTCAGCACGACGACTATTTATGAAGTAGTTGGCCCAATCGTCGCTCGCCATAAATGAGTTTGAAAGCAGCAATTCTAAGCCAAATTTATTCAATGCAAGATTAATTTCGCCAACAACTTTAAGTAGAAAAGGGTCATTTATAGACTGCTCGGTGTCCCCATCTAGGTTAATTATCACGGCAACAACATTGGTTTTTTGTGTTCGTAAACGACTTGCAGCAGTGTTTAAACTAAAATTATGCTGCTTGGCTAAGCGTTGAAGCTTTACCCTTGTTTCCTTTTTAATCAATGGGTTATCATTCAGGGCGCGAGACACAGTTGATGTCGAAACCCCTGCTAATTTAGCCAGATCAGCGAGCTTCAATTTTTTTTCATTCATAATGCTAAAACACTGGGTGCTGTCCTTAGAATATGTGCCAGCAATATAACATCATTTTAACTAAACCGCTGCGTTTCAGCAGATAATATTTTTTCAGTAGCACGCATTTCATACTCTAATCCTGTGTTCAAATTTACAACAAAAAGTTATAAAAACCATTTGCAAACGTTTGCATTGATCTTTATGGTTTAAAAAAGCAAGGCATTAACAATTGCAAAAATCGTTTCAATAACTTGCTTTACACACAAAAGGAAATGGGAACACACAATGATGACAACAACATATACTCGCAGTGCATTAGCCTCTGCAATCCTGCTAGCAATCAGTGGCCAAACTGCAATGGCCGAAGAACAGCCGCAAAAATCAGCAAATGAAAAAGTAGAACGAATTGTCGTATCGGGCACACCTGCCGGTATCGGTGTTCGTAAAATCGACGCTGGTTACGCCGTGACAAACATTGATGCCGATCAAATTGTTAAACTATCGCCAAAAAGTACAGCTGACTTGTTTAAAGCCGTACCAGGTGTGTGGGTAGAAAGTTCAGGTGGTGAATCTGGCGCAAACGTGTTTGTGCGTGGTTTTCCCGGTGGTGGCGATGCGCCATTTTTAACATTGAGCCTTGAAGGCTCACCAATTTACCCTGCACCAACTTTATCATTTTTAGAAAACTCGTCGTTATTCCGTTTAGATGAAACCATTGAAACAATGGAAGCACTGCGTGGTGGTCCAAACCCTGTTGTATCAAACGGCCAGCCTGGTTTAACAACGAATTTCCGTTTAAAGCGTGGTGGTGAATACACCGAAGGTGTTTTCAAATACACGACCTCAGATTATGACTTGCAGCGACTTGATGCTGTGGTAAGTGGTGAGATTTCTGATGATCTATACTTTATGGTGGGTGGTTATGTTAAAAGCTCACCAGGTATTCGTGATGCTGGGTTCACATCAGAAAAAGGCAGCCAGTTCACTATTAATATCACAAAAGAGTTAGAAAACGGCACCATTAATTTATACACCCGTCAAACAGATGACCACGGTGCTTGGTACTTACCAACACCACTGAATGTTGACGGTATTGATGCTGAGTACACGCAACTAGGTACTTTAAATCGCCAAGCAACTATTTACACAGGCCCAAATAATGACGAACGACAAATCGACTTAGGTAAAGGCCGTGGTTGGAAAGGTCATGTTTCTGGCGGTAGTATCAAACTTGAATTTGATAACGGCTGGAGCTTTACAGATCGCTTTAACTTCACCAAGGGTGATGCTAACACATACGGCTTAGTACCGGCAGGCTCTGCAACAACGATTGAAACAGCTGCTGAAACCGGTGAAACGATAACAGGTCCAGTAACAGGTGCAGTAACTGGCACAGAATACGGCGCAGACACGGCGGTGCAAAAAGTTGGCCGTTGGGTGGCATTAAAAGAGATCAGCGCATTCACCAATGATTTAGCGTTTGCTAAAAAGCTTGATAATCTATCGCTGGCATTTGGTTATTACACAGCAAGCACATCAGCAAATGACTGGTGGAGCTTAGGCAATGTAGCGTATCACGTGCTTGAAGCAGGTGGCGAAATGCTAGACGGTTTCGAATGTAATGCAAGTGTTGATGGTTGTGGCTTTAACTACGATATCAATTCAACAGGTGATGCACGCACCAATGCGTTTTACACAACAGCTCAATATAAATTCAACGATGACTTTACGCTTGATGCAGGTATTCGTTTTGAAAACCATGAAGTGGAATACTCAGTTGATGAAGGTCTTGACGGTGTGATCACTCAGTCTGTTCAATATGACGAAAGCAAAACATCGTGGACAACAGGTATTAACTACTCAATTTCCGATGACATGGGCGTATTTGCTCGTGTAAACCGTGGTTACAAAATGCCTTACTTCGACGACTTCCGTGATAACTATGGTGCTTACCAAAATGGCGAAAAGCTAATTAAAGAGGTAACACAAGCCGAGTTTGGTTATAAATTATTAACAGACAGCACCGACTTTTACGCAACATTCTTCACTAACGAAGTAAAAGGTGACACATTTAATCGTCGACCAGGTGACCCATCTGAAATTTTAACCAACGAAGCATACGGTATTGAGCTTGATTATAACTACAACCATGAATCTGGTTTCTCAGTTAACTTAAACTCAACGCTTCAAGAAACTGAAATAACAGAAAGCCCAACTAACGAAGGCAACGAAAGTCAGCGTCAGCCAAAATGGCAAGTACGTTTAACACCAAGCTATGACTTTGAAGTTAGTGACATGTATGCAACCTTGTACGGCACAATCTCAGCGGTTGATGACCGCTACGGAAACAACGAAAACTCAGTTACTTTAGAAGGTTACGAAAAAGTAGACATAGGTTTAATTGTTGAACCTATGGAAGGTATTAAAGTGCAGTTAGCGGTTGATAACTTAACTGACGAACAAGGCATAACAGAAGGTGACCCTCGTAATGCTGATGCACCGAATGGTCGTTACATTATGCCGCGTACTACACGCTTAAGTATTAGCTACGAGTTTTAAAAATAACTCCCTAATCCCTTGATTGTAAAATCAATACCCAAGCCACTGAGTTGTTAAAACCTGTGGCTTTTTTCATTTATTAGTAACTCTAGCAAATGCTCTGCAATAGCTCGATGCGATTCAAGGGTTAAATGTATACCTTCTTGCTGGCAAGGCGGAGCTATTGCTGTGATATCCAGGAACAGCGTTTGCTGTTTCACACACAGTTCAGAAAAAGCCTTAACTAGCTCATTAGACTTTGCAGCCGCTCCCGCATAAATAGATTGATATGCGCCAACTTCATAAACCCTAGGAGCGCTTAGTATTATAATTTTGGGTAAGTCTCGATGTAGATAATATTTCTTTATGTTTGAGATGAGGGCTTCTAGTGCCTTGGCAATATCAGCAACCGAGAGCGCAAAACGGCGCTTTAAATCATTAGTGCCAAGCTGAATAATAATCACATCTAAATGGTAAGCCGCTAGGTAAGGCTCTAAGTACTTAATACCCAGTTTATCGCCACTGAAAGGCGGGTCGTTCACCAGCGTGCGATTAGGCTGGCCAGCTTCAATAACTTGATAGCCGGCACCTAATTTAATACCCAGTAAACTAGGCCAGCGCTCATCAGCAGCAAAGCGCTTACCATCGACGGGGGAAGTACCATAGGTGTTTGAATCACCGAAACATAAGATATTCATTAGAATGGATTCAGTGTGTAACCTTGCTGCTGCAACTGTGCATGCGCCGTCATTGCTGATAATGCCATTTGCACACCAGGAATAAGCTGTTGCTGCTTTACTTTCATGTGCGTTGCAGACTGCCCACACACATACACAACGGTATTATGTGCCAACAATTGTGAGATCAATTGCTGATTTTTATTGTCACTGTCAAAGCGCTGTTTATAAAAACTGTTTTCCAGTACATCAACACTCGCGCCACCATGTACAACTAAAGCAAGTTGAATGTTCTCAGGCTTCACACCATGGGCTATATGCATATTAATGAACCTTGCTAATGAGTTCATTTTGTTATTCTGCGCCCCTTTTTTTGCCGCATCAGCTACATCAAACGCCACTTTGAAAACCGTTTGATCAGAGATTTCTGCATGGTTTGGCACATCATAATAAAAACCAAAACCTTTGATAGCAGGCTCAGCTTGCTCTGCATAACTAAACGAAGATAATAAGGCTAAAGATAAACCTAATAGTGTTGATTTCATGAAAGTTCCTGTTGTTTTTTACTTTAGCCTACCTTGTTTAGACGCGTTTAACTAGCATCAATATGTTGATGCGCTTTAAAGGTCATTCCTAAGTAATTGAAGGTGTTTTTAAACATCTCGATAAACGCGTTAGGTGCGTGTGCAGAACCTGCATTTGACAGCAATGAAAACTGCTTTTCACGCAGTGTTCTCAGTTTTGGCCTTAGCGTTTCATCATCCATATAATCAGTGATCCGGTCTAAAAATGCTTTAAACTGCGGTGTGGTGTTATACCAATATACTGGTGATGCAAGCACCCAATGTTGATAATTTAACAGCGCTTCGAATACCGCATAAAAATCATCATTTTTATATTGCTTGTCATAGCAATAAGGCGAAATAACATAGTCATCTAGGCATACCACATCGCCACCATATTGCGTTTTATAATCATTAACTTGTAAGCTCGTGTTACCCTGTTTTCGCGCACTTGAATAAATAATTACCGTATTTGTTGTTGGTTTTTGTTGCATTACTATCACTCCTTTTTTATGATGTGCGCAGCGTAAAACCTCAAGCTAACTTTAGGTCAATACCTTGGAGCAAATTATGGCAGATAAAAAACTTATTGATGCAAACCTATCTGTTGGCTTTGTCGCAAAACGCAGTGGCGTAAAAGTTTCAACCTTGCATTTTTATGAGTCGAAGGGGCTTATTCGCAGCTGGCGAAATAATGGTAATCAGCGCCGCTATAAACCCGATGTATTGCGCCGAATTGCTGTAATTAAAGCTGCACAAACTATGGGCATAACCCTTGAAAACATTAAACAAACATTAAGCACCCTACCTGATCAGCGTACACCCACTAAACAAGATTGGGCAGCTCTTTCAAAGGTATGGCAAACTCAACTAGATGAACGAATTCAATACATGCAGCGTTTACGCGAGCGCGTTAACGGTTGTATTGGCTGCGGCTGTTTATCAATGGCAAAATGCCCTATCTACAACAAAGACGACTATTTAGGTGAAGAGCACAGCGGCGCTGTGCTTTTAGAAAGAGATTAAAGTTTATAAATTAAACAGCTGTGAAATACTAAGTAAAAATAATAAAAGGAATTTAATAATGGATATAGGAAATAAAAATACCCCAAAGATAACCACCGCATTTAAAACCGTTGATAATAAAGAGCTAAAAAGTATTGGCTTTTGGCTAAACCAATTATTCCTCGTTTTTTCAACTATTTTTGGGGTTTATCTTGCAGCCCAAAGTGGTTTAGAGCAAGCTTTAAAATTCGACTCATTCAGTAAAATGGAAGATAATTATTATCTTAGAACCTCTCTATATGATGAAGTTAAAGATAATGCTGAACATCTCAAAAAATTTGCTAACTTACTAGCAAAAAGCCCGCCTAAGTCCGAACTTGAATATAACAAGCCAACAATCGAAAAGTATATTTGGCAGACCATGCAATATTCCCCCACAACTTTAGAAACGCCTAGTGAGTTCTTAACTGAAATTCGTCGTTTTTATAACAAAAGTCAATTTATAATTGATGCAGCAATCAGTAGAAAAATGTCGGCTAAACATGCTTCAGAGCTGTTAAATGAAGAGGTCGATATCATAAATAACAAGACGCTACCAAACTTAAAAAGCAGTGCATTAAAGCTACAAAATGAGCTGAATAAGAATGGAATACAAATAAGCTCATTAAAAGAAAACTAAAAATAACAAAGTGGGCATGCTATTCAGCATGCCCACTTTGTTATTAATCTAAGCCATTTAAGCCGTCTTTTGCGGCGCGATAAAGAGCACCAAGAGTCGAGTCAAAAGCCCACTTAATAACACTGTATGTTAGTTCTACGGCTTTGCTAACAACTTTGCCAGCAAAGACCAACATATGACCAATGAGGCCTAGTGTTTGTGCAGCAAATGATGCTGATGCTTTCGCTATTTTATCTAAAGTTCGAGCAAGCATGTCGTAAAATGTCAGGCCTGTTCCAATCGCTGCTTGTGCTGCAACAGCACTGTAATAACCAGCGTCTTTTAATAAGGTAACAAGCGCCGCACCTAATTTATCTGCCCAATGTGAATTGAATGATGCTTGATTACGATCTTCAAAATTTAAACGCACAGGTGTATTTAGATAATGATTCGCACGAATAGTCAGGTTACCCCAATCATTACTATTTGCGGTATTGATGTAGCCAGGTGTACCACTGAGTTTGTGGGCAGCACCTTTTAAACCTTGCCCGCTGTCTAAACGAATTTCTTGGCCCTTATAAGGAGCATGAGAAAATGGCCATAACGGCACTTTAGTGACAGGATCGGCACCATGAGTACAACGATAAATCTTATCGATTCTGCCTGTTGCGGCTCTTGAGAAGTTATCTAGACCAACACGAGGAGAACCAAATGTATACAGCTTTACAGGTAACGAATATTCAGCTTTGATCCAATCTGCCGCTAACGTTGCAAGTGCACCACCTAAGCTATGGCCAACTAAATGTACGCATCCTGTTATTTTGTCACGTATATTTGCTGTTACAAACTCTTGCAGGCCCGGCTTCATGGTGTAAAACGTTTTATTAAACCCCGCATGAACCATACTACCGTTTGAACCACCACTTAAACCGAAGTTTGCATCTGTTAAACCATCTCTTAAAGAGGCTGTGCCGCGAATTGTGATAACAGAATCACCTTGAAACTCATTTTTTCCGTGTGCAACTAAACCAAAGCCTGTGCTTAAGCCAAATAAATGAGAGAAAAACCCACCCGACACACCTTGTACAGCACTTGGGTTAATTGAGAAATTAAAATTATTTCGCAAAGATGCATGCAATGAGTGATTAAGTAAATTTGTTGTTTTAATACTTTTTGCTTTATAAGCAAGCTCAGCGAGTTGCACCGCTTGAGTAGGCGTCAAGGTATTCATATAAGTTCCCTTTGTATGAGTCGTTTTAGGTTAAAGTTTACATGATGTATAAATCGCAAAAGTATGGCTTGTATCTTCTTCGATAGGAATATCGTATGTTTGTGGCTCTTTAGAGATATCGCATTTTAAATCAGCAAGTAATCGTTTGAGGGTTTTACTGTTTTCATGAAGTGAAACAAGTGTATACCACAATACTATTCCCTCTGGCGTGCCATTCTCTAAATAAATGTGCTGTACCAATGAGTCATTATCGAACATGTTAGCTGGCTTACTGGTTTTAATTGTTTTTTCTGAAAACGTAAAATAGCCCTGTTCATCAGTTACTGTTTCGTCGATATATTCATCACCGTAAGTAAGTGAACGCATCACTTTGGTATTTGCAACAGGTTTTCCATCATCAAATAACTGCCCTTTTACAGGAGCAGACAAAATAAAATCACTTTTATTAAAGAAACCAAACATATTCGCAAATACCTGTGTTGTAGTGAATAAAAAAAATAACGTAGCAATTAATATAGCTAAATGACTAATCCTTGATGAAAACACACCAAGCCTCCTTGCAATGCAATTTATGGCAACAAAAACCTTATTATGCTGATTTATACATTATTAATTCACGCAGAATAAAAAAACAAAACAGATACAAATAATAACTGATAAATAAACCTACTTGCAAGGTTAAAAAATCAGACTTGAGTACTAAAAAACACTGCATATATAATTTTCACGATAATAGCTAATCCTATTCCCATTGATAATACATATGCATAGAAGAAAGCAATAGCGCCGCCAGAGGGATCATTTACTTTATCAATTGCTATACACATTGAGCAGAAAATAAAAAATATGGCTATATTTATAAACAAGCCAAGAATAAAACTGCCATCAACGAGTGGAGATATACCTATTAACGCAGCCGCAAGTATCAAGAAAGTACCTGATAATGCTGGCTTTAACTGAAAGCGAAACTCGAGTACTTTAAGTAAAAATGTAAAAACCATTAAACCTAAATAGTAAAATGAAGGCCAAAATAGCTGATAAAATGGCTCAACTAACTGATCAGTATCAGCAATTGTTGTCTGAACTTCTGGTGAGTCTGTAAATAATGAAATTAACCAATATATAACGCCAAAAATAAGCAGCCACGACGTCACAAAACGCAAAGTTAGGATGATATCCAATGGCCTTTTGCCCTTTGACTCTAAAGTTTTAGCGAGTGTTAAACCTAATAGTGTGACGCCACTTAACATCCCAACTGCGAACCAAAACTGCTCCATGTAAAAATAAGCAACACTAGGCGTGATACCCAAAAGACCAAAGTTAAATAGCATGACAGTTGAATCTTGCGAGTCTTCATTAAGATCAACTTCTTTTGCAAATAACGCAAAGTAAATAAACAATGGCTGTAACAGCAGCATAAAAATGCACGCATTCATTAATGACATAAACCTTCCTTGTTCTTTGTTTACCTAAACTCTGACTTTTGTAGATTACTGATTAATTCTTTGAAAATAAGGCTTAAGCTTTAAAAGTCCTGACTCAAGTTCAAACTTTTGAATGTTTGGATTGGTGGATTTTAGGCCATTAACTAAATGACTATGGATCATCGTAGCCATCCCCTCAAAGCCCGCTGGCGCACTGGCTAGCAAGTCTTTTAATAAGGGTTGAATAAGAACCTGATGTTCTTCGATTAAGTCCGGTTTGTTATAAACATCGTTAACTAGTTGAGTGAGTGTTTGTTGATGTTGTTGTTCCATACTGTTTCTATAGCGCATTTAATAGCGTTTATAGCTCCTTGCTGTGAGATTAAACTTCTTGATTTATAATAGGTGAATAAAGCCCATGAGTTTTAAATTAGCGTATATGGGCTTCATACAATATGACCTTGTTTAACTAATTCCAATATAAGGAGATACTTTTACTGCTGCTATTACTAACTGATTGAGTTTCTCTAGCATCCAATAAAGTATTTTCTTCACTTTGGAATAGGTAATATCAACCAAAGTAACGCCAGACTTACCAACAAAGTTAAGTATATGGCCTAGCACCCCTTTACAATCTTCTGCATATTTCGAGGACATTTTTGATATTTCAACCAAGCTACGCGCTAAAGCATCATATATAGTCAAAGTACCAGCAACGACACCTTGCGCTAATATGCTAGTTATTTTGCCACTCTCTCGTAAGAGCGTTAATAGTGCGCTCGTGATTTTATCTGCCCAGTGAGCATTAAATGATGCATGATGGCGATTAACATACTTTAAACGTGTCATCGTCAAATTAGATAATGAGCCTCTTTCCATACTTTTATAGTCTGGGTAACGAGATGCGGTATTAATATAACCTGGTGCATTCCCTGCCATTTTGTGAGCAGCCCCCGTTAAAGAAACACAAGTACTAAGCCTATACTCGCTCCCAGCATGTACAAATGGCCAAACAGGTACCATAGGGACAGGATCACTCCTGTGTACTGCACGGTAAATACCATTTAAATTTGTTTCAGTTTGAATCGCAAATGGGTTGCAACCGACTCTAGGAGCACCAAATGTGTATAACTTTACCGGCACCTTAAATTGCGCCTTAATCCAATTAGCAGCCAATGTTGCAATTGCTCCGCCTAAACTATGACCGACACAATGAACTGGTCTGCTACCTAATTTACTGAGTATTTTTGATAATTGTGGTTTAATAGATTCAAAAGTACGATTAAAACCTGCATGTACGGCTTTATAGTTTGGCCCCACCGTCATTCCGCAATGTAAATCTGTTAGTGTGTCAGCAATGCCTGCAGTACCACGGAAAGTAATGACAATTTCATTTTCATAAATACCACCGTTTCTTCCTTCACCAATATACCCAAAGCCACTACTATGATTTAAAACATGCTCCAAACAGGTTCCAGTAACCCCTTTTAGTGATGACTTACTGTTAAAAAGAAACTGCTTTGCCAGAACTATAGGTACATCTAACTTACCTGTAAGACTTTCATAAGCAAATTCGGCAAGGTTAACTGCCAATGTTGGGCTCAACGTTTTCATATTCATCCTTAAATAGAAAAGTTAACTACTAAAAAATTGTGTTCCATCATCCTCAAGTTCAAAAACTTCAAAATCATTTTCCCACCTGCAAATACTTAACCCATCGAATTCCAAACTCGGGTTTTTCTTATTGGGAAAAGTGAATCGCACTTCTTGTGAACTTAAATCTCCATTCAGGGTAAGTAATTTTTCTTCTATCTCTTTGAATGGTTCAATACCAAGTTGTTTTGTGTTCCATAAAACATACGCTTCTTCATTACTTAAAATTGTAATGCGTTGTAATACAACATCGTGAACAAACATATCACCAGGCTTTTTTGACGTTATTAAAATTTCAGGCATTGAAAAATAGCCATTAGCATCTGTTACCGTTTCATCAATTTCAACAACTGAGTGAGCATAAGTTAACTCACGACGTATCCTTGCTCCATTTACCGGCTCTCCATTATTCAAAATACAACCCTTGACCTCAGAGCACATATGAATGTCGTATTTTTTTATCAACCCAAACATACACTTAAACCTCCCTTTAATTTATGACTGAAAGAATTTGTTACCTTCTCGGTATTATAAGTTTTTAGCTAAGATGCTTTATCCCTGAAAATTATATGGTATTACTTTCGATTCTGATTTCTATTGCGGAACACTTCTTGCTCAATTGCTGAACGAGCCTCTTTTATATCCTTAAAAAAATCAAACTGATATTGAACTAAGTTTTGGTATTTTTCACTTTTAATTATATAAAACGCGAGTAACATCAATACGATATTGATAGCAGAAGCTATTTTATAGGTAGCTCCATCAATTAATATAAAAGCAGGCATACAAATAAGTGCTAAAAATAACGCGTAATACTTTAAAATTTTTGCACACGTATAAGAGCCGTGGCTCACTTTAAAGTTTATTAGACAAAACGCTGTACCAACAGAAAACAAAATACCGATAATCCATTCAGGCTCGGCACTAAAATATTGCGTTAAGAAAGTCATTCCAGAAAAAACAGTTCCCAAAAGTAAAAGCACGGTAACAAATAAAAATGACCGCAATAATTCCCAAGGTGGAAATATCGACACTCTATAGTTTTTTGACACTATTTACTAAACTCCTCATAAATTCCAACAGCAAGAGAGTTTACACCCCCTGATAATGCACTTCCGCTAAAGCTAATAGATGCACCTACAGCATCTTTGATTTGCAGCTTTAAAGCTTGTGTAATCTGTAGTCCACTATACCTTTTAGGAAATTGCCCTGTTCTGACCATTCTTTTCAAAATATTATTAGACACTCCAGGATGATTCATCCTAATTATATCCTGCGTTAAACGCTTCCTTTCACTACGAGTAAGCCCTTTTAGTAATACATCTGTACTCTTGTTTGTATTTGCTTTTAATAATTTCACAGCTTTTAATGTTGCAGCCCCCGCAGCTGCTGCACCTGCTAATGAAATCACATCTAACGCCATGGTTACATTTTGATACCATTCTTTAGAGTCGTACAAATCATTTAACTCTGGATTTACGCTTTCGTTATAAGTTCGTACCCCTCCGTTAATACATTGAAGTGAGCTTGCCGTACTTGCTGCTACAGCCAAATAAGTAACTGCTGAACTTGTCCCTCCAGAGAGTGGAATTGCAGCAGCACTTCCAAATACAACGATCCATCCTAACACTGCAGCGCTACAGCTTAAGACTGTGCCAGCAATTTCACCGACTAAACGAGATTCTCGTACATTGTTTTGACTATTTTTAAGATGGCCTGCAAACTCAGCCTGATTCATATTTCTAGGCTGTTCACGAAGTACTACTTTGGTGGGGGCTAAAGACGTGCCACTATAAGGTCTTAACTCTACGACAGTAAAACTTGAATCTATATATACAACCCCGGCACCTGCCAAGCCAGGTATCTTATCGATACTTTTAAAAAGCCGCTCTTGATCCATTTCAAAACTAAGGCGTGCTCTTAACCCCCTTTCTTTGTATCGATGATAGTCACTATTGAACATTATTGAATCCTTTCTTTTCATTTAACTTCTATTAATTCACCCAAATCATTCTACAAATTTTATTTGAAGTATATTCAAGCCTTCTGCTCTAATGGGTATAGTATGGTATTAATTTACTAAAGTATCCCAAGCTTTCATTTTATGGTTAATTCTGAACCAAATGGTACTTTAAGAGTTTCTCGTACATATACATCTTTAGTCACAGGAGTAATTCCAGATAACAAAAAGAAAGTATTTAAATCTAAATAAACGGTCAACTCTCCTTCAACAGCCTCAAATGGGTTATTATATAAATCGCCCGAATTTTTAAAGCCCAATATATCAAAGCAACCTTCGATATCATTTAAATCTAAGTTTAAGTTTCGTAGAAACCCAAAGTGTTCATCACCATCATCACTTGAGGGTAGATGAAATAAGAAAACCCCTTGTTTTGGTACATTATATTTCTCAATACAGTCCTTACATAACCATGAGCAAGTATAATAGTCATCAGTAATTCCTATAACGTAAGGTACTGGCTCAATTTCCATCCTTCTATCAGCCTTCTTTTTTAAATGCCGACACACTTTTATAGGCTTGTTAAAGGGGTCAGGAGCATTGTCATAGCGACTCATTTAATTTTCCTGCTTTTAGATTCAATATTCTAGAATTCAGTTTATAGATTATTAATTTTTAACCCAATTGCATTCCATATGCTAATACCAAACTGCGCTGAAAATTAACCAAACAAGCATAAATATTAACACTGGAGCAACCTTGAAAATGACTTGTGGCAGATAAGTAGATTGATTCCAAGTAACTAGAACCCTATCCTTTTTAGGTAATTCTGACACCACCCTTAGATAAGCAACCATATACACTACAGAAGCGATTAGCCAAAGTAATATACCGGCACTTTTGGCTAACTCAGCAGCGTATAACGAAATAGGGAAAGGTATAAGAAATACGGCAACATATATGAGCGCATAAAGTTCAACTTTACACTTTTGTTCATCATTAAAAAACAAATCATTCCCCTGCATAAGTTAACACTCTTAAAATAGTGAATTTTATCACTATTTTAGCCACATGCCTTTCATCACCTCACGGCAAGCCAAAAAAACAAGCCAATAACTCCCCTCTCAAAAATAAGCGAATTAAAATAAATTTTAAATATGCGACTTTACATATTATTTACAAAACACAAAGACAATAAAAATAAATTAAAATACTTTTCAGCTTTCTCTATAATATTCCACACACTTTTTGATTCCAATTAACTTACTCAATACAAAAATACCAAAATGCAATCAATAATTAGTAAAAAAGTTCAGGAATATTTAGCAGCTATTTTTTTCATCTCTTCTAACAATCCACCTTTTAACATGTAATTAGGTATATCCCACCTTTGAGGTGCTATGTTAGAAATATAGCTTTTCCTATTTCCGTTCCAAATATTCAACCCAGGTAGGTTTTCAGCACAACAATGAATCATTGCATTAATACCAATCGTCTCTCCATCAAACTCAGCCGATATGCTTCGCTCAAAGTTTGAAAACCCCCCTTCACTTTTCTTTTTAAAAAAGCCATTTTCTATTTTATCAATTATCCAAGGCAATGCAGTTAACGGGTATTCAGACTGCGTATATCTTCTTATTTTTTTCATTTTAGAATAGAAGTTAGAGGACACGATTAAATAATCCCCTTTTTTAATAAGTAAGTTTCTTTCATCTTGAAACATCTCATAATTAAGAGCCAAAAGTACTACTTCATCACTCTGCAAATTTTTATGATCAATTAGCCCTAAAGGAGACTTTATTATATCCTTCACTGTATTTATCCTTTAATAGGTGTTAAATGGATTGTCGTTACATTTTTCATTTCTGCAATTGTAGGGGGGTCATTTTCCAATGTTAATGTTTCTACCACACCATGGTCGTTTCCGGCATGTCTGCACTGCGTCATCCCATCACCAGTAAATTCACTATTCGCGCCAAACTCTGTCCTAAGGGCATGCCGTGCTGCAAATTTATCTTCTTTCACCTTATCATCTAGAGATTCTATAAACTCATCTTGATCCTTCGGATTAAACTCATTTAAACCATTTTCCCAATATTCTCTCATATGAGCAGCATACTGCTTTTGATAATCAGAATTTAGAACACTACCTAAAGCATCATGGTGTTTTGGTTCAAGATGTTTCCTCGCTGGTTTTTCTAATTCACTCCACGTGGGCACAAAGGTATTTTCACCAAAACTATTCAAATCTTCACCGCGATCAACTATATGAAGCACATACTCCTTAGATGGGTCACAACCGGTTGCCAATAAATCTGCAATTATCTGTGGGTCGCTGTCAGCATTCTCAAGCATATCAAAACTAGTTGCCCACATTGCGACTAAACCATTTGGTTTTTGGAAGGCTAATTTTGCATCAGCATTATTATTCACTGGTTGAAAACTTACTAGGAATCGTGACTTCCCAACAGAACCATCTTTTGATTTTTTCACTAACTCAGCGTCAGTATATTTTGCTTTGTAGCCATCTTTAATAATATTCTTACGAGCAATATCTAACCTTTCCAAGCACTCTTCGAGAGATTTTGGTTCTGGATTTGAATCGACTTTTTCCTCTTGAACTAACTTTTCAGCAGTACCAAGGTTAATATGGTTAACCATTTCATCTGCTGTATAAGGAGATGCATCTTCTGGGAGTTGGGATAGTTTAATGATTTTTACTTTTAGTTCAGGTGAAATAGCTGAATTAGCATCAAGTGCTGCTTTTACTTTTGCCTGTCCTTCTTTACATAACAACCCAAACGGATCTACCCAATTAACCGGATTCGGCGCATATTGGTAGTGGTTTATGCCGCCTACTAAGCCTATCGGGTCTTGGTTTATAAAGCGTTGTTGTTTGGGGCTGTAATAGCGGTAGCGGTTGTAGTGTAGGCCGCTTTCATCATCAAAATATTGTCCTTGAAAACGTATTGGCTGAGTGAAGCTGTTTTCTTTATTAAAGTCAGTATCGGCTTTTGGTTCTTCATAGCCGTACACATCGGCGTGGTTTTGCCATACAACTTCTGCATTGTTGTTTGTAACAAAACGTGGGGTATTTAGTTGGTCTAGGTGATAGTAGTACAGCTCACCTTGTTTAATCAGTGCGACCGGGTGAAATTGATTGGGTAAGTTGATGTACCAGGTATACTCGCCGTGCTGGTATTCACCTATTAGCTGGTCGTTATCCCAAATATAATCAATCTTGCCATGCTCAGTCTGCTTAGCAATGCGACGACCCAGTGGGTCGTAGTCGTAATGTGTTAGCGTGCCGTTGTTGTTAAAGCTGCTTAATTGGTTGAACGCATTGTATTCACGGTGCGTTTTTATACCTTTGCCCGTTTCGCGTACTTGGTTACCACAGTCATCGTATTCAAAATCGCTATCGCCAAAATGGGTTAACCTGTCAGCATCGACTTGGCTATGTGTAACAGCATCATTAGCTTCTTGTTTATTGACTGCTTCATCATGCTGCACTTGAGTTTGGCTAATCGGGTTACCAAAGCTGTCCCACTGAAATTGCTTGGCTTTTTCTGGCGCTTGTGTACCCGAATTTGCACCAGCTAGATTTTGCTGAACTAATTGGCCAAGGCTATTGTATTCAAACTGTGTATTTTGGCAGCTAATGCCTTGTTCTTCACGCGCAATGAGTTGATTAACCGCATCATATTGATAATCACAGCTATCAAATAATGTGCGCTCTGGATGTGATAGTTGCTGCTGCGTTAAACGCCCAAAAACATCAAACGCCTGATTAAGGGTAACCTGATTACCGAAACCCTGAGTTTTGATATTATTTTGGCTGTCGTAGCCAAGCTCAACGAGTTTTGCTAACTCACCATCCGCTCGCTTTACCTTTATAGCACTTAACTGGCCAAAAATATTGTAGTTATAATAAAGGGTTGTTGAGTCTGGCAAGGTAAGAGACTGTCGTCTGCCATAGTCATCGTAGCTGTATGCAAGTTTATGAGTTTGAGACTGGTTGTGGATTTGCTCAACACTGAGTAGCCGTCCGCCTTTATCAAACGACTGTTTAATCGTTGATTGCTCATTATGAGCACGCGCTATTTTACCCTCTGGCGTATAACTGTAATGGTTAGCGTTATTAACTATGTGTTTATTTGTGGCTAGACTTGCGTGCTGCGAAATAACGCGGCCTAGCTTATCACGCTTAATATTTACATGGCGTTTGTCGCTTTGCGTGACAGCCACTAAACGATTACATGCGTCGTACTTAAATTGCTGCTCAGTACCATCAAAACCCGTGATTTGTGTTGGGTTTTCATTTGCATCGTAATTGATACGATAAATATGGCCGTCACTACGCTCGATTGCGGTTAAATTTCGCTCTTTATCATACGTTAAATGCAGTGCACTGCCATCTGGCTGGATCACGCAGTGGGGCTGGCTTAGTCCCTCAAAATGCTGCTCTGTGGTATCACCATTACCGTTTTGCGAACTAACTAATCGACCAGCATCATCATAAGTAAAAAGCTGCTGTTGTTTGTTATCAGGGTTACTTTGCTCAAACGCGGTTGTTTCAACTAGTTGCCCTTGCTCATTATATTTATATTGAGTAAGCAGACCGGCTTGGTTAATGGTTGCGTTAACACGACCGAGGTTATCGTAGCTGTAACGAATGAGCTCATCATTATGCTGCTTTGCAAGTAGCTCACCTTGTTCATTCCATGTGTATTTTAATACATGACCATTTGGCGTGACATGCTGGGTCAAATTACCTTGTTTGTCGTAACTGTAAAGTGCTATTCGCCCATCTGCTTGGGTTTCACTTTGTAATAACCCTGAGGCACTGTATTGGCGTTTAATCTTCTCGCCATTTGGCAAAATAACAACGACTTGTTGACCAAGTTGGTTATAGCCAAATTGAGTGCGGTTACCATCAGCTTGGGTGACTGATTCAAGTTGGCCGTATTCAGTATAGGTATAAAGCGTTTGATAGCCTAGAGCATCAGTTTGCGCTACTTTTTGTCCAAGCGAATTGTAATCATAGCGTGTGATATTACCATTGGCATCAGTGTGCTCAATCAGCTTACCTTGCTCATTGTGAACAAAGTGCTCTTGGTTGCCGCGTGAATCTATACTGGTTGTTTTATTGCCTTGATACTCGAACTGATAGCAATAGGTATTGTCATCACCCCACTGTTTAATACATTTGGCATCATAACCATATGAGTCCCACTCAAAGTGATGACTAAAACCGCTTGCTCTAGTTCGCTTTATTAGTAAATTTGCAGCGTTATACTCATAACGCTCTTGTTCAGCAAATTGGTTTGTTGCCACCACTAAGTTTGACTGTTCATCATACTCATAACTGGCTAACGGCTGATCTA
The DNA here is from genome assembly GCF_947311895.1 of Pseudoalteromonas sp. PAR1. Taxonomy (NCBI): domain Bacteria; kingdom Pseudomonadati; phylum Pseudomonadota; class Gammaproteobacteria; order Alteromonadales; family Pseudoalteromonadaceae; genus Pseudoalteromonas; species Pseudoalteromonas sp. PAR1. The sequence continues at coordinate 70,433 of NZ_CAMZMY010000012.1, forward strand.
AAAGAACTAATTTTCCTTGTTCATTAGTACGATAAGCGTGCACCGTTTTGAGCAAACCGTGCTTATTATATTTCAGTACACAACCGCGAACTTTGTTTACTTCAATACGGTGTAAACGCTCCATCGAATCATAATAAAAACGGGTGCTTTGACCTTTTTCATTGATGATTTTTTCGAGCAACCATGCTGATCCACCCGGCATAAACGTCAAGTGTTTATCATCTGGTGTTACTAATACTTGCTTGCCATTTTCTTTATAATGAAGCACCAAGTTACTACTTAACTGATAACTCGATTGCCCCGGCTTCACTTTTTCAAACTTATGAGTCGCACCATGTTCGTCGTGATACTCAAGCCAGTAGGTGCCCTTTTTCTTTGGGCCCACTTTCGGCGGTGGTAGGTAATGCTCGGTTAATTGCACTAAATAATCGTGTCGCCAGCCATTTCCCAGTATTGTTTTTTGATTACAGTGAGACGAACGATACAACCGACGCCACGTTAAAGGCCTATTTGCGGCTAATGAGAAGTCAGTTAAAGGAAGAATTTCTTCGCCTGTTAGCATCGAAACCGGGTCTGAACGGCATTCTTGTTCTGTTATAGGCGTTTCACTTGCGGTTGTGTTACTGGCACTGCCCTTATTGCTAGCAGGAGCTTGTGTTGCTTTTTTGGCATTACCATTACTTGGCACAGCCGAAGATGATGAGCTGCTACTCTGTGATGAGCGAGTATTATCACTGACTTGAATGGTGCTTTTTACTTGCTGCTGGAAGCAAGTAATAGCACCTGAGGTTAAGGCTTTTATCAAAGCCGATGCAGTTTCACGCGCTGTTGCTTGCCTTGGACAATTAATACCAGCAACATTTAACAATTGAATAAGATCTAATCGTTTAGCAGCATCGCCACTTAATACCGCGCCAACCTCTGCTACAAATTTGTAGGCACTATCCGGCGTATTCGTTGCGACAGCAATAAATCCACTGGGGGCTGGCTGTTTAGCTAACACGAGGCAGATGGGATAACGTGTTCCCTGTAACACAACTGCTTTACTATCCATTAGTTGCACATTTCCTTACTTATCCATAAGTATGACGCGACGGCTTGGTACTTGTTGTACTCTTGCGAAATTATTAACGCCTGCCCAAAACGCTCAGCATAAAGTGAGCTATTTGTCAGGCTTGCGAGGTTTACAACCCCTTCTATTGCTCCCATTTTGCCTAATTTATAATTAGGAAGTTGGAACATCGTTTGTTCATTAATTTTTTTACTTAAAACAGGTAAATAACTTACCCAATCATCACTTTCTAGGCCATTACCTGGGGCAAATACTAAATCTATTTTTTGTTCATTTAGCGATAAAATACGTTCAAGCTCTGCATGTATAGGCTGATGTTTTGCTATATCCACAGAAGAACACATGCTCGTAGATTGCAACGCCCAGCCTACCTGAGTAAATTCAACACATGCCTTACAAGCCGCTATACCTAAATATTCAAAGCCGTTATGCTTTGAGGCTTTAAACACACCATCAATTGCTACCACATCAAAAGCACTAAAATTTTGCTCTTTAGCTATTGCAATCGCACTGTGCATACCGTTTGCGCCTTCAAAAATCATCTGTTCGACAGCAATGCCGTAACGCTGCTGAAGGCTATTTATAAATAGTGTTTTATGATCAGTTTGAAAAGGCAGTGCCGGTAATAACCAAATTAACGGTTGCTGCACGTCTGACTCTTTCAATACTGACTTTGCTTTTACAATACAGTCATAAATAAAGGCATCAAATGAATGCCAGTTTTGCACTTGCTCATGACCTGAGCTCCCCTCTAGTACTAATACTTCTGGGGCTACTTCATAAGGTGTATCAAACTGCTGTATTGAAATTTTAAATGCACTCAATGCTAACTCGCTTGACTATTTTGACAGTCATATTTAAGCGCATTTAAAATTGTAATCACCTGCCAACTAAAAAAATCAACACCTTGCAGGCTTGCTACACTGACAGGCCTATTCATCGCAAAGCCATAAACCAGAGTTTGATCATTAAAGTTGATCTTTTGCTCTGGCCAACTCAATGCAAATTGGCGCTGAAAATCAACAGCGGCTTGCTTACAATCGCCAGCCTGAACTTGAGTATCAAATGCAACTAATTCATCGAGCTGACTACCTAAGCAGCGTTTAATACCAGCAACAAGATTCTTGGCCGACCTCACTTCGGTCAACAGTGCAACAGCCATGGGGACATATTTTGTTGCCCCAGTTTGCAATAGCACCGCAATAGCTTGCTCTCGAGTAAACTGCTGGCTCACATAGTTGCAAACAAAATTCATCCTTTGTGGGTCTAGCAATAATAGGTACACAGACATTAACGGTGAATTAATCATCGCAGCCTTTTCAAATGCGTTTACTGTTTCTTGCATTTCAGGCATATCTGGGAGTTGTTTTACAGCACGTTTTATTGCTTTATAAATAATCGCCTTTGTATCTGAATTACCGTACACATTTGCCCAATTCAAAAAGTCGCTATTGGCGGACCCACTTATTGTTAAGCTTTTCTCCAAAAGCTTATTTTTTAAAAGCGTAAACTCATGTCGGTTTAATAACCCCAATAACCTCTGCTTTTGAGAGTTCGACATTAATAGCAGCGCAACCAAGCACGCTTCAGCAATGTCATCTAATAACGTTTCTTGCTGCTTTAACGTCTCAATTTCTTCAATAATGCGTTGCACCATTTCAAACTGTACATTGCTAGCACCCTGATATGCTTGTACTTTTAAAGCTAATTGCTGACGAACTTGGTCGATAAACCCAATGCTATAAAACGCACTTTGCTGCATCACATTTAAATTTGAAAGAGCTGCTTTATGCTCATTTAAAATGAGTGATAACACCTTATCCACCAATTAAAACTGTTGGGTTACCTAAAACAATTTTACCGCCATGAGAAGTACTGTCTCCCATTCGAGCAGCGGGTTTTCCGTTTATTTTGACTGTACCCGAACCGCTATTAATACTATCTGGCGGGCCTATACAAACAAGCATGTCACCTTGTCTTGCTGCAGGCATATTGCCAATCAACACATTAGCCGAACCCACTACAATTGGCCCTCCAACATGAGGAACTGTACCTGTTACTTTTGGACAAACATGCATATGCCCTAACGTTGAAGCGGGTTTTCCCATAATGCCTTCCTTGTTTTTGGCTATTCGTTTAAAGGAATAACTTGTAACTTATTTGTGCACACGAGTTTTGCTAACTCCTGCGCTATTTCGTCGTACGAAAGATCATTTATTATTGAGCTTGTTTGTGTAGCGTATTGGTAAATATGCGACAACACATTGCTACTATTGAGTACAGGGTGAAGGTTTATAAAAAATTGCTCAGCAAAATAACCATCTAGGCCCTTAAAATAATCTATTGGCAAGTTCAAAAACGGATCATCGTGGCGGTTGACACAAAGACATACCAAATGAGGTAAGCCATAACGGCAATAAACGGTAAAGCCATTGCTTGCTGCACCATGAACGAAACCTGATTGAAACGTATTTTGTAATTCCATGCTAGTTCAACTTTATCATGCCAGCAGAAAGGGTTATTGCACTTCCATCAACCTTCACGTTACTGCCTTTAATATTGATATTTGTGCCTTCTATAGAAATATTACCGCTACTACTCATAGTAATTTTTGCCGAACCGGTCTTAATAACAATTTCTTTTCCAGCTTCAATATTAAGTGATTTACCCACTTTCAGCGTGTCATTTTCACCAATATCAACGGTGCGATTCACTTTTACTTTTGCATCATCGTTGTTGCCAACTTCGAGGAAACGATCATTATCAATTTTTTCTTTTTGATCATTTTTTACATACAGCTGCTTATCTTTTTCAGCTTGCATGTAAACAAGTTCACTGCCTTTTTTATCTTCAAAACGAAGTTCATTAAAATTATCTGCTCCACCCTCTTTTGTTGAGCGTGTTTTGATACCGCTTTGTGTTTTATCTGCAGGCAATGCATAAGGAGGCATTAAATCAGCGTTGTATACTGCACCGCTAATGATTGGCTGATCAGGATCGCCATTAATAAAGTCAACTAACACCTCTTGCCCTACACGAGGAAAGAAAAATGCGCCCCATTTTTTACCTGCCCAATTTTGCGCAACCCTGATCCAGCATGAACTTTGCGAGTCTTTTTTACCTTCTCGGTCCCAATCAAACTGCACTTTCACACGCCCGTATTGGTCAACCATAATTTCATCTGCGCTGTCGCCCGTCACTATGGCTGTTTGCACACCATGAATAACAGGCTTTCGCATGCTGTGCGCTGCACGATATGGCACATCTTTTGGCACACATTCAAAGTGGTTGGTAAATACTTCTTGTGCACCAGATTGCTGAGATCCTGACTGATTTGGCACCGTAATAGAGGTTAATAACGAGGTGATAGCAAACGTTTTACCTTCTAGGCGCGGGTCTTCATGCTTTTTAAAGCTAAATAATTTACCCACAGAGAAAGAGCGACAATCACTTCTACCGCTACTTAACTTCATATTACGCTGTAGTGATTCTAGCTGTACGGCTGCTAAACCTGCAGCTCTTGGATGGGTTTCGGCTTCGGCTGTGTATTCGAAAATTTCAGCGACTGACTGAGTCGGTAAATCTGCTTTTTTGTGATCGCCATCAGGGTATCTTGGTGGTTGTTTAAAATCATAGCCAATACGCTTGTAGCTGCCAGGCGCAATACTTAAACCACCTTGCCATTTATTAATGTGTGACTCACTGAGATGACCTGACGTAAACACAACTTTTGCTTCTGCGCACTCTTCGTAGGCCGTTATATCATCTGCGAGCACTAGGGTATGTGCACTGTTACTATGCTCGAAAAAATAAAAAATACCTTCTTGCTGAAATAAGCGTTGAATAAAGTCAAAATCTGACTCTTGGTACTGAACACAATACTCGTACTTTGGATACGTTTTAGTTGTATTATCCTTAAAAGCGACACTATGTTGACCAAACAAATCGGCAAAAATATCTTTTATTGTTTTCTTTTGAAAGATCCGACTGTTTTTGCGGTTTCGCATTGATGCTGCGAAAGGCACAATAGTGGCGTGGTAATCTATATAATTTTTTTGTTCATCAATATCAGCAGTGCGGCTACCATTAGATACTAATTGGCTTACTATGCCATGAAAATAACGCTCACCTGCGCTATCGGCATTTTTTACTTTAATAGAAACAGGTTTTCCCACCAGATCTTCATGCGCTATTTGTGTGCCTATAGTGAACATATTTACTGACATCACAAACAAATCAGACATAGACTCTTGCACCACCAGCCGAGTTAAGTAAAGCGTATCTTTACCTGCAGGGGTGTTAATCTGAATTACATTGTTATCTTGTGTTGCTTTTTGCATTCCATGCTTCCTATTCCTAAAGATCAAAAAAGCTCTGAGTAAAACTCAGAGCTATTAGGTACTGCAAAAAATTACATTTGCTGGCCTTTAACACCGCTGTAACCATAAACAAGTGGTGCAGTGATGTTATTTTTGTCGTCAGTAGGAGTAACAGTCATCATCATTTCTGTGTAGCTGATAGTGATTGTTTCAACTGGACGGTCATTTTGAACAGATACAGAGTAGCTAGAAATCATTGCATCTGTAAGTTCGATTTTCATGATTTCTTCAACTTTATCACCTTGCTTAGTGATGTGGAAAACAGCCGGTAGGCCTTTACCAATTGTCGCTTCTTTGAAAAGGTCTGGAGACGCTTTATCTTGAAGTTTAGTGATAGTTACATCACCTAAGCGAGTTGAGCTAGATTCACGGTCCATTGCTGTACCAGTGTGTGCTGAAATTTCACGACTAACGTTCCAATCTAATGATAAAACTGTGATTAAATCTTTAAAAGACTCAGCAGTAGTTTCGCCTTTAATTGAACCGTATTTTAAATATGTATTTGATTGCATTTGATAATGCTCCTTTTAATTTATAAATAACATCCATTACATTGGATCATTTACTTTTGGTTTCCCAAAATTCCTTTGAAATCATTATCTCTAACTGCGCAACGAAAAGGTCTTCAATATCCTTTCCCTAGACGAAGACAATGTCTCAATGTTCCATCAACTAATGAAGACGGACAAATTATAATCCGACTCCAAAAAAGAAACAAGAAACTAATTTAAATATATTAATTTATATTAACAACAAATGAATCATCATTTAAATCTAATAATATACTATTGATTTCACTACCAGTAACAAGGCTTTCAAGTAAAGATTCAGATAATAACGGCAGGACATTATTTTGCAATAATGCATGAATATTCCTTGCACCCGAACCAGAGTCATTACAATTGTTAACTATATAATCTACAACAAAATCTGAATATAAAAAATCAGATTTGTAATTTTTGTTAACTCTATCTTTTATTTTACTTAATTGAAGTTTTGCAATTTCCGCAAGAGTTTCTTTATTAAGTGGCAAATAAGGAATCACATTAATGCGACCAAGGAATGCAGCTTTAAATACTTCCAGTAAATCACTTTGAATAGCCTTTTGCAGACCCTGAACGCTTGGCGCTGTTTCTTCGTCTTCAAATAAGCTCATTGTTGTATCAGTACCCACATTCGAGGTCATGATGATAATCGTGTTTTTGAAGTCGATATCTCTACCTTCTCCATCTTTTATTGTGCCTTTGTCAAACACTTGGTAAAAGATGTCATGTACGCCTGGGTGCGCTTTTTCAATTTCATCTAGCAAAATAACACTGTATGGCTTACGTCTGATCGCCTCTGTTAATACGCCACCCTCGCCATAGCCTACATAACCAGGAGGTGATCCAAGTAGTAACGATACTTTATGCTCTTCTTTGTATTCTGACATGTTGATGATTGTGATGTTTTCTTCACTGCCATACACTTCATTCGCTAATGCAAGTGCCGTCTCCGTTTTACCAACACCACTAGGACCCGCTAGCATAAAAATTCCATTCGGGCGGCTTTCGTCAGCTAATTGCGCTTTAGATGTCTGTACAACTTTTGCAATTAACTCCAACGCATGATCTTGGCCAACAACACGCTCTTTCATTGTGCTTGCTAAATTAAGAACACTCTTCACATCATCTTCATGCATCTTGCCAACAGGGATACCAGTCCAGTCAGAAATAACTTGCGCAATTAACTCATCATCAACCTGCCAATGCACCATGTTAGAATCATATTTGGCCAAGCTTTCTTTGCATTGTTGAAGCTTTTCAATTTCTGCACTTGGCTGTTCTGTTTCATCATTCAGGCCTGAGATGACTTCTTTTACATCTTTAATAAGTGACATTTCATTTTCGAATTGCGACTTCAATGGTGAAAGCTGCTCTGTAATTTGCTGGCACTTATTTGTTAAACTCTCAAGCACCTCACTGTGATTTAACCCTGTGCGTTGCTCACGAGTTAACATATTGATTTGCGACTCTATTTCTGAGCGTTCATTTTCAAGAGTTTCGATAGAATTAGGAGTTGATGCTTGGCTCATTGCAACGCGAGCGCAGGCTGTATCAAGTAAACCCACCGCTTTATCAGGAAGTTGTCTGCCGGTGATGTAGCGGTGTGATAAATGTACTGCGCTTTCTAGTGCTTGCTCGGAAATGAACACATTATGATGTTTTTCCATAACAGGCACTAAACCACGTAACATCGCAATTGCTTTTTCTGGTGTAGGCTCTTCCACTTTAACGACTTGGAATCGACGAGCGAGTGCAGCGTCTTTTTCAAAGAACTTCTTATATTCAGCCCATGTAGTGGCTGCAATTGTTCTGAGTTCGCCGCGCGCTAGCGCCGGTTTTAATAGGTTTGCAGCATCATTTTGACCGGCTTGACCACCACTACCGATCATTGTGTGTGCTTCATCGATAAATAAAATAACCGGAGTTGGGGTGTTTTTAATTTCCGATATTAAAGACTTTAGCCTATTTTCGAATTCACCTTTCATACCGGCGCCGGCCTGTAATAAAGCGAGATCTAGGGTGTGAATTTTTACATTTTTTAAAACATCAGGAACACTGCCTTGAGCAATTCTTAGCGCTAATCCTTCAACAACAGCGGTTTTACCAACTCCTGCCTCACCAGTTAGAATTGGGTTGTTTTGTCTACGTCGAGTAAGAATATCGACCATTTGTCTAATTTCAAAATCACGCCCCAAAATTGGATCTATTTTTCCTGCTTTTGCTTGGGCTGTTAAATCAACTGTAAATTGATCTAAACTAGGCGTTTTAGAACTTTTAGATACCGATTTTTCAGCTTGGCTCTTTGCCACAGGGCTTTGCTCCTGTGACTTAGCGACCATTTCAGGCCAAGCATGCAATAATTGCCCTGCTTCTACCTTATTAAACTCTTTACTACAACGACTCACTAAACTTGCTAAGGTGTCATCTTTTACCAGCGTGTAAATTAAGTAAGCACTACGAATTTGTGTATCTGTAAAATCAATGCTCGTACTAAGCCACGTTTGCTTGAGCAAACTGGTAACATGCATCGATAAGCTCGGTGATGAGTTACAACCCGTTTTGTGCATTTCTAAAGACTTATTTAAATCATTTTTTAACGAGTCTCTATCAATATCGTAAGCGCTCAAAATAACTCTAAAGTCATCAAGTTGTTGCTCAAGCATCGCTAGTAACCAATGCTCTAATTCAACAGTAAAGTGGCTTCGGCTATTACAAATTGCAACAGCCTGTTCAAGACTCTTTTTGCACTCTGGGCTTAGTTTTTCTACGAGTGTATTTAGCGTCATTGTAGACATAATATTTCCTTGTATTTATTTATCCTTTGAACGAAAGTTCAGAGACTTTGCCATTTTGAGCTGCGTTTTCAGATAGCAGAAAACTATTACAGCCTAATTGACATTGTTCTTTTAATAATTGCTTTGCACCAAGCTTATAAAAGTTTGCTTTTACTATCAGTGAATGCTGGATTTGATTACCAACAAAATCACCCACAATTTGATGGGCTAAATTCCAAAGATCTTGCTTTGGTAGAAGACGGGCTGTTTGGTGCTCATTTTTGGGCTCGATAATAACTTCGATCTTTGTCGAGATATCCCAGATTTGCTTACCTGCTATTGCATCAATACCAAGCCTTGCATGTTGGCCTGCAAACCCTCCACTATTTATGCGTGTTTGCTCAGATTGTTTTAGCGGCAGCCACTGGCCTACAAATTGGTTTATGCTGACATCACAGTCTAAATAGAAAGTTAAAATATTGCGCAAATCTGCCATATTTCGCGTCTTTCGACTGAAAAGACCACTGAAATAAAGCTGATGAGGGGCATTCCCCCCACTCAGAAGTGCCAAAATTTTTGTGTGGTTATCTTGATTACTATTAGCAAAGTTAAGCGCGGGTTTATACTTTTTCCAAGCTCGGTAGTACAACGAAATCAAACGATGATTAAACATATCGTAGAAATCTCTCATTGTACTGTCTTTATAGCGCAATCGTTGCATCACCAGTTCACTATAAAAATGTGGCAATGCTCCTGAACAGCCAGTCATTCCCATAAATGATACTTCCATATCAAATTGGGTAATTCCTTCAACGTTTTTAGCGGGCTTTAAATTAGTAATTGCATTACCCGCAAAGCCAAACTTTTGTGTTGAACTAAACTTAATCAGCTCTAGTTTTGGCTGACAATCATAGCCAACTTTACGATATTGCTGGGCCGCACTCGACAACTGAGACTCGATCACAAACACGGCTTTGTAAAAATCTATTTCTGTCGCGTGCTCGAGCAATTGTGCAATCATAGTAGCACTCCGGAACCTACTCTAGCTGGCCACTGATGATAAACTCGATCTTGTTCTTTTAACTTTAGACTTAAGCGTGTAAAGCTATTAATTGATGCAAATTGCGAGAAGAAACAATCAAGAACTGAAGCAAAAAAGAACACCCCACTACCAGCGTAATCATCATTTGCAAATGTAATTTCAATGTCAGTTCCTGCTGCAAAAGCGACTCGACCGTTTTGCACGACACGCGCGGTTGCAGGTTCAATTTTGACGCTATAGATGTTATCTATCATCCCTTTTGATTGGGGTGTTGCTTTAAAATCATATAGCCTCAATGTTTCTTTTAATTTCTCTGCACTTTGCTCACCACTAAATGAATCAAGAGTCAGATGATTGATCAATTGCCAGCGAGTATTACTGCCAAGCACAGGTCTTACCGCATGAGTTGGTGCAACTAAACACCTGATTTTTTTTATTACATCGCCACGCTTTGGCAATGTAAAACCAAGTTCATCATCACCAAAAGGTAAACTAGCTGGTAGATTACGATTACTGCATTGAGCGCGTGCTGTTACCACCGTATTTCCCTCACTGAGAGCTTGCGCACTATTTTCGAAGCCACCATTTACTAATGATAAATAGGTTTCGGTTCCCGCCTCAGCATAGCCACCAGCCCAAAGTGCTGTTTCTCGTCGAGTATGCCAATAGAGATCTTTATGCTCTTGATATTTAGGGTGTGTTTGCGCATAAAAAGGCGTCACTATCTGTTTATTCCCCTTGTGGTCAAATGCAACCACCTCTTCAAGGCTAATAACTTCAGATATTTCAGAGTCGATATAGCGTGGTGCGAGCTTATACTCATATTCGCTTAGCTCTGGGCGGATCGGTTCAAGTTCTTGTTCATATAAATTTATGATTGGCGTGCAGCCCATCAAGAACATGTCTTTATCTACTTGCTTCTCCAACTCGCTAGACTCAACATCTAAATAAAAATAAAGTGTTGTTGTACTGGCATTGCGAGGGAGTACCGAGCGAATATTTTGTAACTCAAAGAACTTGAACTTTTCAGGGAAAATAAAGTTTTCGACTAATAGCCTATATGCTGATGATGAGCGCATTGAGTAAGGAACAACAGCTTCATGCTCCTCAAATCCAACTGATTTTAAATGAGTTTTCGAAAGGTAATGCACTCCCTCATCGCCATTATCTACAGCTATTCCGATGCAATGTTTAAACAATAGTTCGTATACTTTGAGCGCATAATGCCATTGTCCATGAATATAAATTTTTAGATCATTTAGCTCTGTTTCATGTAATGAAACGCCATCATACTCACCTGTCAGTTGTAACTTAAATATCGCTTTAGCAGGTTCATTAAACTTTGGTTTAGGCGCAATAAAAGGACTGTTATCAAACTGAGCAGCTGTTATCTCTACGGGCCACAAATTGGTATCAAAACAGCTTTGAAATTTACACTGTTTCATTCCTTCTACATTGGTTTCAAGCTCACTCCCGCGAGGAATAATGACTCCTGTCGTTGATAGGTTTTCTGACTCTAACTTTACAATTGATAATGAAGGGATAGGCGCTTGGTAGTCTGGATAGAGCTGGCCTAAAAGCGCATCCGTTAACTCAGGAAAGCTATCATCAAGTTTTTGCCTAATGTTGGCAGTTAAAAATGCAAATGATTCGACTAACCTTGAAACATGAGGATCTTCTATCACTTCGTCTGTAAGTTTTAACCTGCCTGCCACTTTTGGGTATTTTTCTGCAAAGTCTTTCCCAAGGTGGCGCACATACGCTAATTCACGATTGTAATATTTTAATAATTCATCATTCATAGTGAAGACTCATAGATTTTCATACCTAAACTAACTGGCTCAACTTCAGAGTTAAAACTGATATATTCAGGCTCTGGATCGGCATATAACAAGGCATTAATTCTTAGGTTTAATACTCGGTTAAGGGGGAGTTCTTCATCAACTAACACTTCAACTTCAATAAACCTAGGCTCAAATCGTAAAATCGCATCTCGAACTTTTTCACATAACGCTGCTCGCCCCTCATGCGAACTTACAACCATGCTCGAAAAATCAGGCAATCCGTATGATAAACACGATGTTGCAAGCTCACTGTATTGACTTGGCCATGTATGCCACTGGATCCGAGCATTTAGTAACGCCTCGATATCTCGTCTTACGTAACTTTTTAAAAGTGATAAGCTGATACCATCCGTTCGCTGTGGCGAGTCCTGTTCATCTGGCTCGTCATCTATCAAACGATCTAAAATTGATGCTTTGAGCGGCTGTTTGCTTGCAATCATGAAAATTTCACACTCAATTGATGAAAGAACCAAGTTCAGACAATAAGACTGCTTCATCATTTATAAACAGCATTTTCATTCCGCGTCCTAAGTACATTTCTTCACTTAATTCTTGCCATTCAGTCACTTGGCCTAGTTTTTCTATTTCACTCTTTGAGTGTGGGTAAACAACTGGGATATGAGCTGTACCTACAGGTCCATCTTTAATAGTGACCTCAACACGAAGCCAAATTTGCTCAACGATTGACTCTATTGGTTGAACTTCAAATTTTTCGATTTCATCAAAGCGAGCTAAATAAAACTCACCGTTGGTCCCCAAAATTTCCAGAAATGGGTTTAATGAATCATCAATATCTCTGATTGCAGTAAGTTGCTCATTTGCTGAATTAGTTCTGAAAGACTCAACTTTGGCTGCTTTTTCTGTCGCTTCTTTTAAATCTTCTTCACGTAAAGCAATATGCATCTGTAGAAATATCTCATCGAGTTCATCTGCTTCATGAAATAGCTTTGGAGCCGCTTTACCTTCATAAAAATCTTGTCGTGCTTGCTCGGCCCTGATTAAGTGTCTTAAATTAACAGCACCAACTGCTAACTCAGGTGATTTAGTCACCATAAAATCTAATTGTTTATCCGCTTTTTCAAGTTCACCATTAACACACAACAATTCCGTATAAGCGCTGCGGATATCAAAATTCAGTGGATCATCTTTTAGTTTTTGTGCGCAGTACTCTAATGCATCTGCTAATTTTCCATTGCGGATACACTCATGGATCTTTTTCATTTTTATTCCTTTATTTGATGATGAGGACTTAGTTCAGTCACTAATTTGATACTTGATACCATTTGATCAAGCTGAAAATGAGGTTGTAGTTGTAAGACAGAAAAGTAGTGGCCTGGCTTCGATTTATTTTCGGTCACTTTCACTTTCGCATTTGCCAAAGGATACTTACTTCTTATTTGCTCTGAGGCAGAATCCGATGCTGTCGTGTAGTTATTAACCCATGCTTGCAAGCCTTGTTCACAAGCTTGAGCTGTACTATAAGAACCAACCCGATCACGCGCTAGCAGCTTTAAATAGTGAGCAAAACGTGACACACATAAAATATATTGCAGCATAGACGATAAGCGGGCATTTACTGTCGATGCTTCACTATCGTAGTGCTTGGCTTGCTGAGCCGAAGCGTTACTATAAAAAACCAGATGCTCAGTATTAGTCACGGATGAGGCAGGTATAAACCCAAGTTCAGAAAATTGCTTTTCTAATTTACTGGTCACAATCAAATCTATTGGTGGCTTAGCTTCTTTTCTATATACATCGGTTGAAAAGTAATTTTTTGTCAACCCGGTAACGATACCTTTAGATATTTTACCTGGCTCAATGCCTCTGATTTGACCAAACCAACCACTTTCAGCATAAGCACGCACTAAAGTCGACACAAATTGGTACGCGGCGTTTCCCCATAACATATCTGTTTCTGGTGCTGTTATTTTTTCTGTATATAAAAAGTCTAAGTGACGGGTACCGTCGTTTTTATAAGGTGCTCTGACTAAAACATGCGGCAATACAAGACCAACAAAACGCGCATCTTCCATGGCTCTAAAGCTACGCCACTTGGTATATTCGACCTGTTCAAATTGATTATATAAATCGAATTGGTAGCCAAGATCAGTAAAACTGTTTGTACCAAATAAGCTTGCTGACACAGCAGTAATAAATGGCGAAAAGGAGGCTGCGGCTACTTTCGAAATTTCTTTTAAGGTGTCTATATCGTTGTAAATTGTACCCGGTGCATTCCCGTTGGTAATTTCGTAATCACCAATCAATACACCAAAAGGCTCTCCACCTGGACGGTCGAACTCATTTTGATAAATTAATTGAAAGAGGCTACTTTGATCGAAATCGATAGCCTTATTAACATCTCTCGATAATGTATTCCAATCACAATCTAACAGGCGTAACTTTACTTTTTTTTCTTTATCACTGAGTTCTGTTTGTAAAGTTAACCACCACAAATTGCGCCAGCTAGCTTCTAATTGTTGTAACTTTGGGTGGTGTAAAATCTGATCTAATTGCTTTGAAATAAGCGAGTCTATTTTAACAATGGTCAGTTGCAAATATGAACTGATTGACTCTTTATCCCACTGCAGTGGCGAATCAGAAGAGCCTTCAAGCCATAATAACAGTGCTTTAAATGTCTCTTTCTCATTTAGAAAGCGTTCCAATAAAGCACTATTTTCGAAGATATCAGACGCTGTATTATGAGAAAATACAGCGTCAGCTCCTATGAATGAAAACTCTTCACAATTCATTTTGCATCATCCTTAATGCAGGAAGGGTTAACCAATCTCAGGGATTTTGGCAACCAATCTAAGTGATGACGTTAACTCTTCCATTTGTAACCATGGTCTTAACCACGCGACAGCATTATAAGCACCAGGCTGACCAGGAATTTCTTTAACTGAAACTTTTGCATCTGCTAAAGGATAACGTGCTCTGATATCTTGACCACCACCCTCTGTCGCATTTACGTAAGATAAGATCCAACGATTTAACCAAGATTCAACGTCTTCTGCTTCCATAAAGCTACCAATTTTATCACGTGCCATTACTTTTAAATAATGAGCAAAGCGAGAAGTAGCCATAAGGTAAGGCAAGCGTGCTGAAATAGCGGCATTGGCAGTTGCATCAGGCGTTGAGTAAACTTGCGGCTTTTGGCACGATTGTCCACCAAAGAACACAGCGTAATCTGTATTTTTATAATGACACAGTGGTAAGAAACCAAGCTTACTTAACTCAGCTTCACGTCGATCAGTAATACCAATCTCTGTTGGGCATTTAAGATCAGGATCACCATCATCACTCGTGAATATATGGGTAGGTAAACCTTCTACTTTACCGCCGCCTTCAGCACCACGAATAGCAGTACAAAAACCATATTGAGAGAATGCTTTTGTCATGTTCGTCGCCATCGCATAGGCAGCATTACTCCAACAATAATCACCGTTATCAGTACTTACAGAGCGACCGGCAAGCTCATCAACTTCAAACTCTTCATAGTTGAATTCTTCAACAAGTTTAGATGCTGCACCGTAAGGTAAACGAGATAAAAATCTTGGCATCGTGAGTGAAACAAAGCGTGAATCATCGCTGTCTCTAAATGAGCGCCACTTAGTATATTCAAGTGATTCAAATACTTTTTCAAGATCTCTTGGTTTAGTGAGCTCTTCCCAACTATCAAAACCAAAGAGTGAAGGTGATGATGCCGAAATGAACGGACAGAAACCAGCAGCAGCAACATTTGACATTAAGCTGAGTGTTTCAACATCTTCTGGGTGATTAGTAAACTCAAAATCACCAACAATAGTGCCGTAAGGTTCACCGCCTGGTGTACCAAACTCTGACTCATAGATTTTTTTGAATGTTTGACTTTGATCAAACTCAACCGCTTTACTTAAATCTTTATGAAGCTCTTTCTTTTTCATATTTAGTACACGGATTTTTAATGTTGAGCCTGTATCTGAATTCATCACCAAATGATTAAGACCACGCCAAGAACCTTCTAATTTTTGAAAGTCTTCATTGTGCATAATCACACTAAGCTGTTTCGAAATTTTTTGATCGATCAATTGAATAGCTTCATTGAAAGTCACCGTCATGTTTTTATTCCATTGAACAGTGCCTTTTAAAGCTTCTTCAGTTAAAGTTCGAAGTAGCTCTTCAGCACGACTTGCATCGGTTTGTTTCGTTGCGCCAATCGCTTGGGTTAATAACGACGCCGATTCTGTCGTTGCTGCTGTGTCTAATTCTTGTGCTAGTGTTTCGGTGCTCATTTTTCAGACTCCTCTAACTTTAGCTCTTTTGCAATTGAATCTAGACTCGCTGTGTTACTTAACACTTCTTCTAAAACATTTTCTAGTTCTTCTGAGCGGTCAATCTTAGTCATGAGGTCACGAAGTTTATTGCGTGTCTCCATAAGGTTACGCAGTGGTTCAACTTGATTTACTACAGCCGCTGGCTCAAAGTCGTCGATACTTTTGAAGTTAAGATTTACACTAAATTTAGTACCATCATCAGTTAAAGTATTATCAACATCTAACTTAAGAGACGGGCTCATTTTTTTTAAAACATCATTAAAGTTTTCTCTATCGATTTGAATAAAACGACGGTCTTTTAAAGGTTTTAATACTTCTTTATTATGACCCGAAAAATCCCCCATTACCCCAACAACAAAAGGAAGCTCTTTTTTTACAATTGCACCTTCAGTTTCAACATCATAGGTAATGTGTACTCTAGGTTTACGTACACGTTTTAATTTGTCATGGATACTCATTCAAAACTCCTTTTACTCGGTTTCTGTTTCGCTAACTTTGATGCCAGACAGCTTAAAGTATCCGGTCCTAGCATCACTATCGGTTATTAATTCATTTAATAATTCTGGTAGCGATAATTCGCTCCATCGAATAACTTGTTCAATGGTGTAAGACATAGGTGAATGCGGTTCTGTCTTTCTGAAAAACTGTGCTATTTCTTGCAACTTATTTATCGCACTTTCTCGGCTGTTGATTACCGCATCATTGCGATCAGTATTCTCAGCTATAGATGCATCATCATCCACTCGCTCATTGTCTTGTGGTTCTTTTATTGATTTGACTTCAAGAGATTTGAGCTTATCTTTGCCTAAATGCAAAACTGCATTTAAGCATTCCTCGAGTGCTTGCTTAATATTAGAAGTGGGTTGTGACTGTTCAGTAGCAGCATCAAGTGCAATGCTTAATGCACTAAATTCTGTGAGAGCCTCTTCAATGCCGTTTTTTAAATCGAGGAAAAACTCAGCAGGAGTTTCTTGGGCACTTTTTTCTATTAACTCAAAATCAATAGCGCCTTGCGCTATTTTCTTTTCTCTTTTCTCATCATTGAGCCTAGATATGTCGTAAGCTTGCTGATATTCCCAGTAAGTAAATGGTTCATAATTTTGGCTATCTGTTAGAGCGATACTTTTAATAGGGATGATAAGCGCGCCATCACCCGCTACGCCATTTAAACCAACAAGAGCAGAAACTTTATCAGATATTTCATCGCCTTCATCAAGTGATGGATAGAGTAACTCAAAATGATTACTTATAAGCTCATGTGCAACTCGAAAGCCAAATGCCAAACCTTTAAAACCATATACACGACATAATGCTTCAATAAACCAGGCTAAATATTCAATATCTTTACTTTCTGATTTTAATGCTGCGCTGCATTGTTCTAACAATGGCTGCCAGTCACGAGCAAGAGAAGCTATGCCCTCATCATCAACGAGTGCAAGGCGCTCGGCAGCACGTAGCTGATTACGCATATCTTTTAAGGAATAATACGTTGAGGTAGGAGATACATCTGATCTAGGCTCAATGCCCGCGAATGCATCTTCGCTAATTGGAGCTATATATTCATCAAATACAAACATTCCATTGCCTTACAAATTCCTTTTACACCCAAAATAGAGACGACGTAAAATAATACATCTCTTATTTTTAATTTCAAGCCACAAAACCATTAATTAAAATAAAATTACAAAAAATAAAATAATAAAACAAAGCATCATCCATATTATTTTAATAATAGGCTATTTGCTCAATAATAAGGGCACAGTCAAATCATCATTAACTAGTTTTTTATTATTAGATTTATCCGATTCTTCATTTTTCACTAAAATAAAAGTAACATTATCTCTTGCACCACGCACAAGAGTGGAGTGAATTAAAGCCATACCAGAATCAATTATATTTTTAGGACCTAAAGCAATACTAATTTCTGAGTCACTTAACTCACCAGTTAATCCATCAGAACAAAGTAGGAAAATATCATCAGTTAATAAATCACCTTCAACACAATCGACTGATAATTCATTTTGTACCCCTACTGCGCGTGTAATTACATTCGCTAATGGGTGATTTATTGCTTCTTGCTCTGTGAGTAAGCCCTCGTCAATTAAATCATTAATTTGACTGTGGTCTCGAGATAACTGTAACAACCCATTCGCTCTGTAAAGGTATATTCTGCTATCACCTACCCAAATTGCTGAATACTTATTATCTTTGAAAAACAATACGGTAACTGTTGTACCGGCCGTTTTGTTAGCTAAAAAATCACTGCTATATTCAAGCAGTTTTGTATTGGCACTTTTTATTGCCTTGATCAACATCTCGGTTGAAATTGATGACGCAGGTAACTCTTCGACTTCAGCCTTGATAACATCTACCACTAGCTGACTTGCAAAATCGCCAGCTTCATGTCCTCCCATACCGTCTGCAACAACCCAAATGTTATACTTATTAAGTTCAATATAAGCATCTTCGTTAAGTTCTCGAACGACTCCGCGATGAGACACGGCATAACTAATAAAATTTTTATTCACACTTACTTACCTGGGTATAATTCCATTCCCAATGCTGCCAACGTCCATCTAGCATTGCAGCCACCTGATTTACCGGTGGTAAACCTGCCGTCACAAAAACAACAGGTTTAATATTGATAGAGCCGTGAGTCCACCAAACGCTGTAATCACCATACTTATTAAGTAAAAGTGAATGCAATACATCATCTATAGTCCCATCAGCTAATTCATCTCCTTGAAACTCAAATACAACAGCAGATTTATTTTCATCTGGCGAAAGACTTTTACTGAACTTTTTAGCGGGTGAATGACGAACTTTAAGCGTATTCAGTACCTTTTTCTGCCAAACACTCAAGTCCACACTGTCATCAAGTACAGATAACACAGCGTCTTCATAATCAAGCGATAGCTGTTTCGAATTTAACGCCGAAATGGGTGTGCTATCGCTATCGATGAGAACTGTAAAGGGATAATGGCGCCCAACAGCATCAACACTTGGTAAAAGTGTCCCCACTTTTGCGCTTTCTGTGATTAAGTTTTCAGACAATGCAAAGTGCCATACTGGACTTGTTAAATAACGTTCTTGCCACTGAGCACCTAACTGTTCTTTACTTACTGCTATAGCAGCCTGTAACCAATGCTCCCAATACTCTGAAAACTGTTGGCTGATCCCTTCTTGCACAAAGTCCCCCAAAAATGGAACCTTGCCCAAATAGCCAATACCTATAGCCTTGTCGGACATGAAAAACTCTCTATACTTGCGTTCCAAAATGGGTGTCTAATTGAATTTGGTAATAATTCAACGGTTGCATTATTACCTTGCAGCGAAAAGTGCAGCTCTAAGTCACTCTGGGTTTCTGCTCGCTGAGCTTTAAGATCATCCAGCATTCGATAGAGAGACCATTCACCACTGTAGCTGGTATTGATGGTTCTCCCCCCATAAGGTGGTGTAAACACAATTCTAGTTTTGCTTTGAGCAACTTCCCCAGGCCAAACAATACTTTTTACTTTCGGTGGGCCATGTCGATAAATCATTGACTGACCATCAATTTCGATCATGAAGCTGGAAATTGTTTGGTCCAGTTTAATCGGTTTTAAACCAAACTCTATTCGTGGCGTATTACTGTTGCCATCAAAAAACACCTCTCGAATTCTGGCAGCTTGTTCAAACATTCTGAGTGCTGACTCACTAACACCTATGTTCTTTTCAAATCGCCAAGGGCTCTTACTGGTATCAACACTAGGCGCAATATACGTAGTGAAAAAGTTATCTATCGTGCCCTTAGGACCAAAAAAGTCTGAAAAATCTTTAAGATTGATCTCCTTATCTGAATTAGGAACCAACGGATAACGCCCAACGATTGCAGCATTGTACTCACGTAAAACACTGCTTCTCCAAATTTCGTTTAAGTGCTGATTGGCACTTTTTCGAGTAATATTCGACGTATCTTGGCTAATGTCTAATAGCCACTTATTGGCTGGGTAAGGTAGTCCTTTACTTTGAAACTCAAGCTGACTGAGGAATTCCGGTTTATTCTTGCCACTTAACTGATTCTTTACTGATGACTTAAGTAACCCACCTCGATCAAGTTGGTTTAAATATATATTCAACTCTCTTAGATTGGCTTGTATTGTTTCAAGTTGTTCTGGTTCAATATCTAAAATATCACTGAATGCTTCCTCTACTTGGTAGCCTGGAAGTTTAACTTCAAATTTCGGTGTTTCATTAGGCAAGTAACGTTTAAGTCTATTAGCTTTAGTATGCATAGCGACTTCAGCAGCGTTTGCAGCCACTTTACCGGCTGCCTTTTGATTTTCCGAAATAGGCAGTTTAGTTAACTGAACATTTTTTTGAACGGTGATAATTATATTTTTTATCGGCGCTTCAGGTCCTGCCAAAACATTAGTTACTCGAACACCTTCTGTAGGTGAATTGAACTCTTTTAGAGTCAGCTCATTAACAAACGAACGCCAATAATAGATATAATCTTGAAAGTACTTTTGCTCTAATTTCTTTTCAATTTCCGCTTTAGAAATATCGTATGTATTAGCCGCCTCTTCACCGTAAACCCAACTACTTGCCATCAAATTACCAAGCATCTTGCTTTTCTCAACATTGAAAATGCCATGATAGCCATTGTAAGTATAAAGACCTGGGATACTTTTCATTGTGGCTTCAGGGTTTTGAAAGGTAAATTCTCTTGCGCTTTCGTAACTTATAATATCTGTTAATTTTATTGGTGGAATGCTGCTTTCCATAAAATCAGCTTGCAGCCTTTGATAAGCTCTTTCTGCAATTGGTAGTTTTGTTAATTCGGCCCGAGCAAAACGAACAGCTTGATGATCAATTTCTTGCCCAGAAAAACCATGATCCAGTAATGCTCGCGTATGAGCCATAAGATCACTGCGATTAGTTACGTTCACATCCCCAGGAAGAGCTCTTTCGTAATAGGCACTAAACCATGCAAGTAAATCATCTTGGTTGTAATGCTCCGGTTCAAATAGCATCAAATAGCTTCGTAAAGTCTCATATAAATAACTCAAATAATCCGCTTGTTGCTCCATCTCAGATGTTAGCGCATTGAGTAAATATGGTTCTAGGTACGTTTTTAGTGAACGCAAGTAGGCGCTCTTTGAGGCCTCTGTTAGCTCTTCTACTTTACTAAAACCATAAGCCTCAAAATCTTCAGCATTAATTTCATTAACAGGGAAATTCTTTAACTTATTAAAGCGCTGATTCAAAACAAGCAGATTACTTTTATCTACTGTATTTTGATCTAGCACTTGATATTCAGCTAATGCTTGATTTGTTTCATCTATCAAATCACTATTCCATGAAAAGCTCACGTACCAAGAAATACTTAATGCTATTAAAGTGATACATGTCACAGCTAAGCATGACACGCGTAACCACTTACTTTGCTTTTCATGATGTTTGTTGGTACTTGCTAGGTTTTGTTCAGGAAAAATAACGCTCTCTAACAAACGCTTTATAAAGAAGCTTCTAGTTTGGTTTATATAATCTTTTTTCGTTGAATTTTGTTCAGTCAACAAATTAGAAGGAGTCCCTTCTTGCGTTGCACTAGTAAGGTATACACCACGAAATATTGGCAGACTTTCATACGCATTTGGTGTAAATATTTCTTTTAAAAAAGAATAACCTACACTTTGAAGTGCACGAAGTTGCTTTGGAAACTCAAATACCTTAGAGCGGTTTGCTAAATCATGCTCATTAATTAAACGTCGATTTAATAACGAGGTTAAATTTGAAATTAGCCCATGAAATTCCCTGTTAAACACTTCAATTTGATTGTCAGATTCAGCATCAAGCTCAAAAGTAACCCCCCAAACTTGTTCGGTTTCTTCATCACTCAGCTCACTAAAAAACTCTCTAAACCCTTCAATTAAGTCAACTTTTGAAAAAATAACATAAACAGGAAAGGTCATGCCCAGCTGCCCTTGAAGCTCCTGTAGTCGTTGTTTAATCGCGCGAGCATGCAAATTACGCTCAGTTTTAGTTTGATTCATCAGTTCAGAGATACCCATACTGATGATCACCCCATTTACAGGTCGTTTTGGCCTGTATTTTCTAAGTAGTCCTAAAAAACCTTGCCATGCTTTAGAATCATGCAAAGCATGACTGTTTTGCGTGGTGTAACGTCCTGCGGTATCAATAATCACTGCTTTGTTGGTAAACCACCAATCACAATTCCGCGTACCACCCACACCGTGAATTAAGTCTGTGCCTAGCTTCTCCTTTAAAGGAAAATCAAGGCCTGAGTTATTGATAAAGTTTGTCTTACCTGAACCAGGAGGGCCAATCATGATATACCAAGGAAGCTGATAGATATTACGGCCGTTAAAGAGCTTGGCATCCTTCAATAACTCGATCGCCTCAACCATACGAGTCTTTAAGGTTTTAATTTCTTCTTGGACTTCATCTGCAGAATTAGCATCAACCTCTATCAGCTCTTCTGTCATGCTAGTATTTCGCTTGCTTTGATTTCTAAATTCAATCAGTTTAACTACGGTATAAACCAGTAAAATTGCTAAAATAGTGATGGCACGAGCTGCGACACTTTCAAACGGTTTATAATCGGCGATCGCAATCAGTGGACCACCAAACCAAATAAGTAGGAAGAGAGCTATAAAGCCAATTACAATCATTACCTTACGAGAAGTAGCAGCGTACATAGCGCGCTTGCACTTTTGAATAAAACTCATCACAACTCCATTAAAAAAGTAAGTCGATTTCAATTCGGCGGTTTAATGCCTTATCTGAATTCGTATTGCTCACTAAAGGCTCTGCAGAACCTTTTCCTTCTGGCCATAACCTTCCCATTAAGCCAGTATTCTTAGCCATTGAATTTGCTACTTGTGTAGCTCTAGCTAATGATAAATGCCAATTAGAAGGAAACTGACTGGTACTTATTGGGCTATCGTCGGTGTGACCTGTGATTAAGATTTTGCCTTTTGTTCCTTCAAGGCTTAGTGCTAACTTCTCTAAAATGGGTTGGAAAGAGGGCAATAGTGTTGCTTCACCAGAGTTAAACAAACTCTCATTATTAATTGTTATTCTGATTCTGTCTGCTTGCTGCTCAACGCTCACTATACCGCGTTGTATTTCAGTGTGTAATAATTGGGTTAACAAGTCGAGTTGCTTACTTTTGTTACCTTCGACTTGTGAAGATGACAAAGGATGAACTAATTTCAAGTTTTCAGCAGTAGCGTCAACTTGCTCATTGAGACGCATATTGAAAAATAAATAAACCACTAGCGCAATTAAAGCAAGAACCGAAATTACAACCCAAAGAGGAATTTGGTTTCTTAACTCTATCCCTGCTGCAACACGGCTTTTCCAGCTAGGTGTTAAAAATTGACTATGAGGCCCATCAAGCTGATTGAGGATGTGGTAAATTCTATTACGGTAATCTTCTAACTTACTTTCACCGCTTGCAGCAACTCGAAATTTCCCCTTAAAACCTAAATTTAAACAATGGTATTGTAACTCTAGAAAGTTTCGATTCATTTCTGGATGCGCTAGCGCTTCATCCAGCAAAGTAAAAAAGTACTCACCACCAAATGTTTCTTTATGAAAAGTAGATAATAAGCTCTCTTCAGCCCATTCTAACGAACTCCACTTTGCATTTAAGACGGCTTCATCAATAGCTGCACACAAACAATAGCGCGCATTATTAATTACTGTAAGTTCAATTGATTTTGCACGTAGATTCGTCTCAAAGCGCTTGATTGATTCAATAGCACGATGTTTTAAAGCAGCTAAACTGTCAATTTGTGATGACTGATTAATAAAAATGATCAATGAAAAGCTATCATTAGCAGCATCGAGTAATTCATTTTTAAAAATTGATACAGAACTGACACTCGCCTTTTCTGGTGAAGAGTGACTAAACGAGACAACGGTTTTATCACTCGAACCTTTAGATGCTTCTAAATTTGACTTGTCTCGGCTCAAACGTCCTGGACGTGGTTTAATTATTGTTTCATCCATTGAAACGCTTCCTTATTAGCTTCTAATTGCCCAGAGAATTAAGTTTAAATCAGGGTAATTACCTGATAAATGAATAGCGATACCTCCACTGGATTTTAGTTTGCTCCAGTGCTCACTGTTTTTATTTAGCTCAAAATAATGATATCCAGCATGGTAAGGTACTTGACGTGGAGCTGTAGGCAAGCCATTTATTGAGATCCCTGGTAGCTGGTTATTTACTAAATCTCGAATCGACTCTACGCTACCAATTTTAATTTGCGAAGGTAATAACTTTCTTAACTCTTCATGCGGAATGCTCGCTTTAACAGCTAATACAAATTGAGCAGAATCAAGAATTGACTTATCTCTTAATGAACCAAATGAAATACCAAACTTACTTTGTTCTAGCTTAATTTCTGTGGCTGTTTGTTCAATCACTTGGCTTAATGATTGGTAAAGAAAGTTAACAACTTCTGCAAAAACAAACTGTAAGTTTGCATGATCATATTTTGGAAGTTGCGGCACCCGTTTATTTACGGCACTAAATGTTGCAAGTTCGCCAGCAAGCTCAATTAGCCGCGCGTACAGTTCTCGAGGATGAACACGAGAGTGCGTTAATAAGCTTTGAAAAATAGCATCATATTTATTTAATGTTTGTAGCATCAAAAAATCAGCCACTGATGTGCTACCTGCATACCCTTGACATAGCCTGACTGCAATACTTTCTGCACGTTGCTTTATTAAACCTGAGACTTCTCTAACAAGAGCGGTTAACGCCTTATTACTGATAACAAATAAGCTAGGAGGAACATACTTAGAATCAAGTTTAATTGCTCCCTCATTCGTTACTTCCGTGATTCTTGCCAGCGGCAGCAATACATACCCGGATGTATCATCTGACATTAACATCAATTTACTGTGAAGTTTTGCCACTTGGATGACTTCTTGAGCCTGAGAACCTAAGCTATCATCACTTACTGATAAATCTGCAACCCTGTAACGCGTAACTAACTCGTCGTCACTAGCGGAGATATTTATTCCACTTCCTTTTAGGGCTGGAATCGCTAGACACACAATTTCATCATAAGCACTTTTCGCTAACACTAAGGGGTCAGGAAGAAACTCATCACCTGGCATCTGAACTGGGCATAAATCAGGCGAGATAGCCGTCAATTTATCAATAGCAAATTGACCAGTTACAAGTAGCTCACTATCAATTTCAAGCTCTATTACTCCCCACGAATCAGGAACAGTTCCCTCTACAACCCTTCTTATTACACTAGAAAAATGCTTATCTGCTTGCTGAAAGTGCTGAGGTCTTAAGAACATTCCTTCTGTCCATGCGACCCGCGTGTAATCACTCATGTTTATTCCTTTAATCTTTCATATATACAGCTAACGACTCAACATTTACGTCAATGTCATCGTAGCCTGTCGGATCAACCTCTATAACAGCTCGCCAACGGGCCTTTTCAATATCTCTATAAGCGACTACCACACCAACAAAGCGAGTATTTCTGTTTAAATTCATTTTGTATTCAATGCTTGACGAAGGTTGTAATTCAAGTTCATCTTTTTTAAGAAGATCAGGCCCAAGTACCGCTTCTGGATTTTCATATAAACTAAAAAAATCTTGCGTATCGAAAATAGTTCGGGAGCTTAGTTCAAACACTTTATAAACGACAGGTGAAGGACGGCCAGAGATATCTGGATTCACATCAGAGGCCACTGAAATGTTTAAATCAGTAGATGGGGGCACAAACTTGTTTACCGTTGTACAGGCTGTTAAAAATACCCACATAACACCTACAAAAGTAAGCTTGAACTTCAACATTGCATTATTCCTTTATTGTAATACAACTAATTACCACTATTGTATGCCTTCAGAAAATCATCAGAAAATGCTAAAACCCCTTTAGCTTTAACATCATCTGCAATGTCAGCATACAATTCGTTATATATACGCCAGCTAGAAGCACCGCCATATGCAGGCAAAGAGCTAAATAGACCACCTTTATTACTTTGCGCTTTTATATCACGCGGTGATAATTGCTCTAAAAGGCCATTAAGCGCCCCTGTTGCTCCTGCTAGTAACCCTTGCTCATGAAGTTTTATATCAACAAAACTTTCTTTTACAGCTTCATTCGCTTGCAAAAAACTTGCGCTATTACGAACAAAAAGATTCTGCATAACATCATCAATGGTTGCTGAAAACTTAAGAGGGTTATTTTGCTCAACTTTAAAAGTTGTGTGATTCAATTTAAGTTGATTCTTAATATTTGTTCGCTGACGAATCAAATCCATCGAGCCTTCAAGAAAAAGCTTAAAGCACTCGCCCATATGCTGCCATGTGTCTTCATTTTGCAGCTCTGCAGCTAATTTTTCATTAACACTTAAACCATTCAAAAAAGAAATAACTAATTTCGAAGAGTTTGAAATTTGATTATCTTTTATAGGTGCACTAACTGGGGCGTTATTTGCAGCCATTGCACTATTGCCATTATTGAACGGCTTACTATCATTAACAGCTGGAGTGCTAATTACAGGCTCTTCTACCGGTAATACAGGCACGCTATTTTCTTTTTCTTTAACTGTAGCTGATAGTTGTGCGAGTTCATCCCAGTCCTCTGGAATGGGTTGACTGAGGTTTTGTTGTGAAAATATGTCAATGTTTTCACTCGGTGCTTTCTGAAAAGTAGGCGCAAGCATTGCCTCTTCAAGTTCACTAGAACTGTCGTAAGCCAATTGCTGCTCAGAAGAAGCATTAAAATTACCGCTTAAATTTGTTGGTAGTTCTGTAGGCGGGGTATTGAAAGAGTTGACATGTGGCTCAAAATTTTGAGCTTGTTCATCTTGCTGTAAAGTTGATTCAATTTGAAAATCACCAATAGTGAGAATGTCACCATCATTTAGTCGGTGTTTATTTTCTTTACCAAGCGGTGAAACTGAAAAGTTTATAAACAATCCATTTGTCGAGTAGTCATAAACATAGAAGCCATCTGTTTCTTTTACAATTTTACCATGGCGACCTGATATTACTTTTTCCGGATCAGGTAAATACCAATCACAATCTTCTGACCGACCAAAAGTCAACTCATTTTTTACTACTTTTTTCGCATCTATCTCAGGAGAAAGCCTGTGATAACTGGTAACATTTAGAATCACTTCCATTTGATTGTTAGTCCCATAAATACAAACATTCTAATAGGATAAAATACTTCGCAGAATAAAGTCAACGCGGAAAAATACCCAAAAACAGAATTTAAATAATTTTAAAAAACAAAATAAAATACAAAAACAAATAACCAATCTAAGAACTAAACCTTAAGTACCAGTTCATTAATATAAACTGAATGATTGCTTATTGTTGTATTTTTTGTAAAATATGTCCCCAGTCAAAAGGATATTGATTTTTATAAAAGGAATTATAATGACTGCTGAGAATGATAAAACACGTATTGCCTCAATAAAAAATAAAAATGCGGTATCTAAAGGAAGCAAGCTTCATTTAATTGGTAAAACACTCTCAAACCGCTACTTAATTGAAGAATTAATTGGTGAAGGTGGCATGGGTTATATTTATCGAGCACGAGACACCTACCTAAATACTCAATTAAATCAAGATAATATAGTTGCAATTAAAGTATTACACCCTGAGTTAGCTGACTCAGAGGATGCTTTATTATTGTTAAAAGATGAAACAATAAAAACTCGCACTCTTTCTCACCCCAACATTGTCAAAGTTTTTTCAGCGTCTTCAAGTGACACCTATCATTTCGTCGTAATGGAATGGATTGAAGGTGAAACTCTTGAGCAATTAATCAAAAGAAGTAAACCAAATGGTTTATCTCAAAAACGAGCTAAACCTATTTTAAATCAGCTTATTGACGCCCTAACTTACGCTCACTCTAAGGGAATTGTACACAGCGACCTAAAGCCTTCAAACATAATTCTTGATTCGCAAGGAAACTTAAAGATCTTAGATTTTGGTATTGCAAAAACAAACCTTCAAGAAGATAAATATGCAGCCCCTGCTAACAATGAGCAACCAAACAGCAATGGTTATACCCCCACATATGCTAGTCCTGAGCAACTAAATGGAGACAAATCTTCAGCTAAAGACGATATATTTGCATTTGGTTGTATTGCATTTGAGCTATTAACGAGCAAACATCCATACAATAGAGTCGCTGCAAATCAAGTAGCAAAAGATACAAGTGTAAAAAAACCCAGCAACAGTTCATTAAGTGTTTGGCTTAAAATCAAAAAGTGTATTTCACTTGATGCTGCTCATCGCCCTAAATCATTGTCTG
The DNA here is from genome assembly GCF_947311895.1 of Pseudoalteromonas sp. PAR1. Classification (NCBI taxonomy): domain Bacteria; kingdom Pseudomonadati; phylum Pseudomonadota; class Gammaproteobacteria; order Alteromonadales; family Pseudoalteromonadaceae; genus Pseudoalteromonas; species Pseudoalteromonas sp. PAR1. The sequence goes on from NZ_CAMZMY010000012.1 coordinate 98,713, forward strand.
AAGTTAAATATGAACTAAACAATAATAGAACTTCATTATTAATCCATGCAGCTTGCTACGCATTACTTATTGGTGGTGCTGGGTATCAGTTTTTATCCCAAAGCGATAAACAGCAATTGATTGAAGCAAACTATCAAAACTCGCTCGCAAAAGTTGAACAGCTTGAAACATGGATGAATTGGCCTAGTGATGGTTTACCGCAACGATTAAATGAAATTCCACCACAATACAAAGTATTAAAAGAAGGGCTTTTAGCTGTTCATCAAAATAAAGTCGTAGAAAAGTTTACTAAACAAGTCGATGATTTACCAAGAACCGCCATAAATACAAGAGCCTACGATGAAGCTATTGCTATTTATGACGAAGCAAAAAATTTCTATCCTGATTCAGAGACATTAAATAATAAACTCGAAAGCTTGCTTACTGAAAGACAGTCAATCCTATCTGATCTAAGTTACCGTTTAGATGTACTGTTATCGCAATCTAGATACGATGAAAGTGGTGACAACAACATTCACGGTCTTGTATCTCAAATAAAAATTATCGACTCTAGTTATACCTATGTACCCAACCAAGAGCATATAAATAATTTCAAACTGGCAGTTTTAGCGTCTATTGAAAATGAAGATTTTGTTACACAAAAAACACTACTTGATGTAGGTGAATTAGTTTTTTCCAATACTTCAGAACTTGAGCCACTCGTTACTGCATTGCGAAAAAAAGAGTCAGCCATGGTCGCATTAGCTGAATATAAGAGAAAAACGAGTGAAGGGATGACTGTGAGTTACCCTGACGACGATGCCAAAATATTTTATCAAGAAAAATTAGAAAGATTTAACACTCAACTTGCAAATGTTTCGGACTATAAACAGCTTATCGAGTTTGATGAGTCATTTAGTAAAGAAGCTGAAATCTTCCCTGAATCATTTGAGCCCATTTTATTAATCAAAGATCAAATAGCAACGACTTATATTTCTATGGCCAGTAGTTTAATGAAACAAAAAATGTATAGAACAGCCGAAAGACTTGTAGAACGGAGCGAAGAAATTAGAAAGAGTCTAGAAAATACAATCTAAATCAGAAGATTAAATAATCAAACGTCAGGGAAGAGCGAATTTGCACAAATAAATTTTTGAACGCCATTCTTTTTCTTTAACGTCTAATAAATAGTGTAATTTAATGGAGTAATTATGAAAAAATTAAGTCTTGCCTGTGCACTGATGATACTAGCAGGCTGTTCATCAACCACAGAAGTTTCGCCAGAACCAGAGACTATTGTAGAACCTGTAGCTGAAGCGATAGAGGAAGTGCCTGTAACTTCATTAACGGTCGTTACTACACCTAACGATGCGCGTGTTCGTATTATGAATATTAAACCTGTCTACAAAGATGGTATTGAACTTAATGATGGTAAATACGATATTGAAGTAACCAAGCCTGGTTATTTAACCTATCGCAAGTGGATTGTTGTAGATAAAAAAACAATATTGACTGTAGATCTTAAAAGCATAGAGTCTAATCAAGCTACTCAATAATATGAAATTACTTCCCACCAAAGGAAAGCAGCGGCTTTCCTTTTTTGATCTTCTTTTAAATTAACTGCAAATAGTACAGTGACGACAGTGCACTGCCATTAACAATAATTGTTAACCAAAGCACGGCAATAAAACTGCGTTTTTTGGATTTGTGTCTTAACCATTGCTGTGCAATTAATGAACCTGGCCAACCACCGATTAACCCTAAAATATGCAGTGTTCGCTCAGGTACTCTTATTGTATGCTCGCCATGTTGCATCGCTAAACGTTTATCCCAGCCGTATACCAAAAAGCTTATTAAGCTCGCTACGCTGTAAGTGCCTGCAATAAAGTAGGTAATATTAAGTTGCCACGATACCAGCCATAACAGCGCTAAAAACAACAATGAAAATGTAATTAATGTTTTCTTAATCAACGAATTATCACCTATACTTTGCAAAACAAATTAATTTTATCAGGACGCTATTATGGCATACCTAAAATCACTTTTACTATCAATCTGCCTGTGTTCACTTTCTGTTTTGGCGGCGGAGCAACAACTTGATGACAAGCTAAAAGTGTTTGAGCCTTACTTAGGCACGTGGCAGTCAGACTTTAATGTCGCAGCAGGTAAACCTGCGGTGCAAGATGTGAGTACCTGGCAACGCGCGCTCAATGGCACGGCTATTAAAACCATTCATTCTATCAATGAAGGTGAATATGGTGGTGAATCGATGATTTTTTGGGATAATAAAAAGCAATCTTTAGTGTTTTATTACTTCACTACGGCAGGTTTTTATACCCAAGGCACAATGAATGTACTTAGCCCTACTCAGTTTGTTGCTTATGAGAATGTGACAGGCAGCAAAGAGGGGATCACTAAGGTAAAATCGACAAGCGAGTTTAAAAACAACAGCTTTGTGGTGTCGACCTCTTACCTTAAAAAAGGTCAATGGACAAAACCAGATACCCGAACTTACATCCGCAGCGAAAAAGCAGTTAAGTTTAAATAACAGCTTTTAAAAAGGGTAAGGCGTTTATCACCTTACCCTTTTTTATCAATGCCTAAAGTCAGCCATTAATGCTGGGATCCCTGGCAGCATACCCACCAGAGCCATCACGCTTGTTAAAATTACAAACATTATTAATGGAATGATCCAACGGCTCATTGGTGATAGTTCGGAGCTTCGCTCTTTACAACCAATTAAGCCCAGGTTGTCGAGCAACATAGTTAACGACCAACCAAATGCAGGATTCACCAAAGTCGATGAAAACACCACAATAGCAGCCGATTGGGTGGTTTTACCTTCGCGGGTCATTTCCATGCCAGCTTCAAGAAGTGGGATAAACACACCTACAATCAAGGCGACACATAACACGGGTTGCCAAATAGCTAAATCCATTGGGTAGCCCCAAATACTGGCAATGATACAAAATAATGCTGTTAACACCGCACCTGCAGGAATGGGTCGCTTAGCGATGGCTGCTGGCACAATGTAAGTTCCCCATGATGAGGTAAAGTTAGAGCCGCCTAACAAAGAACCAAATGTCTGGCGGATTGAAGCGCTAAACATGGTATCGTCAATGTTCATTTGCACTTTTTCTGTGCGTTCTGGGTAACTAATTTTTTGGAATACTTGGTGCCCTAAAAAGTCAGGTGACCACATAGCAACCGCAAGCACTGCAAACGGCAATACCACTACAAAGCTCTCTAGGGTTGGTAAGCCCAGCATCCAACCGGTGTTTTCACCCCACCAATACATTGGGTTCATATTTGGTAAACCCGGTGCTGTTTTAAACTCAAACGGCGCACCCAGTAAAAATGCGATTAAACCGCCAAGTAAGCAACTTAATGGCACAGCTAACCAACGTTTTTTGTAGTGCTCAAGTAAGGCATACAACACGATAGTCGATAAAATCACAATAAAAGCGATATGGGCCATATCAATGCCTTCAGCCCATGCAAACAGCTTTTTAACCTGCGAAATCGTGCCGATAAAACCAAGGTAGAGCAGTAAACCGCCACACACTCCTCGGCTGGTTAAGCCCGCCAGTAAACTCCCCCCTTTACTAAGCGCGAGTAACAGACCAAACGCCCCTATCAGTAAACCAAAGGCCATTGGGTGACCACCCGCTGCAACCACGATCGGGATCAAAGGAATAAGCGGCCCATGCGTACCCGCCAGATTTGCCGTTGGTAAAAAGAAGCCCGAAAATAATAAAATGAAGATCGATACAATTAATAGCTCATAGCGCACGTTTTCTAGAATAAAACCTTCACCTAGGCCCAGTGGCGCTGCAAACGTTGCAGCAATTGCACCGACCATGACCACCTTGCCTATGGTTCCTGCCATTGCAGGGATAGAGTCTTCTAATTCAAACCGGTAATCACGAAATGGTAAATTAGGACGCCATCGCTTAGGCTGCATAATTTGTAATTCGTGTTCAAGGTATTCATCGCGACTCGAAAATTCACTGCTGGGTTTATGAAGAGCTTGATAGCTTTGCTGGTCGGTATGAGTATCCGATCCTTGCTCAGCAGGCGCTGTTGACGCTGATTGCTGCCTCGTATTCATGAGTTCTCCTACTGCCTATCTTGAAAAATTATGTGAGTTTTTATTATGCAGTTAGGGTAAAGCAGTCAGATACAAAACACGATTAGGCAAAAGGTCGGGTATGAATTTATAAAATAGGTGTTTTTAATAAGTTGAGAGTATCAGAAAAAAAACTTAATGCATTGATATTTATAACTTTACTTATATTAAACGCTTTTAAAGAGTAAGCTAAAGATTGTTTTTTAAGCACATTAACTATTAGTCTAATAAATTGTATGAATAGCAGGCAATGAAGTTATTTGCTCGAAGAAAGCAAGCGTCACGCTTGCTTGGCGCGCGAAACAAGATATTAGATACGAGTTACGAGAGTAAAGTTACGAGGAACGAGATGCGAGGCACGAGTCTGTAGCAGCTATTTTACGTCGCGTTTTATCGCGTACCTCCCTTCCCCAAACAATGTCGCGGCATAAAGCCGCTGCTACCTGTAGGCTTCACGCTTGCTTGGCGCGCGAAACAAGGTATTAGATACGAGTTACGAGAGTAAAGATACGAGGGGCGAGCATGTAGCAGCGATTTCACATCGCGTTTTATCTCGCACCTAGCACCTCGTAACTAGCCCCTTTACTCTTGCAACTAGCAGCTTAAAGCTATTTCGTCTTTAATTTATTCAGCTCATCATCTTGCTGTGCAACAAGGGCATTAAGCGTTTGACTACCGTCTCCAGCCTGCGTTGATAACTCTGCTAATTGCGATGCAGCATCTGAGATTAAAGTAAGATTCCTATTAATCTCTTCGGTTACAGAGCTTTGCTCTTCAGCGGCTGTTGCAATATGGGTAATTTGTTGCGTAATTTCGTCTACCTTAACAACCACCTCATGAAGCGCATCAAAGGCAACGGAGGTTTCATCTACCGCGGTTTGTGCACGCACAACACCTTGTTCAATCACTTTAGAAGCGTTGCCTACTTCAAGCTGTAAGCTGTCGATTAGACCGCTGATGTCATCTGTTGATGAACGTGTTTTTGAAGCAAGCGCACGAACTTCGTCGGCGACCACGGCAAATCCACGTCCTTGCTCACCAGCTCTTGCAGCTTCTATAGCAGCATTGAGGGCAAGCAAATTGGTTTGCTCTGCTATCGTTCTGATCACATCTAATATCTGAGTTATGTCATTACTGCGCGCTGCAACCTTTTCGACCGCTTTGTTTGCTTCTTTTATTTCATCTGACATAGTCTTAACTTGTGTTACAGCTGAAGACAAACTTTTTTCACTACTAACCACTAAACTATTTATTTCGTCAGCTTGTTGCGCCGATTGTTCAGAAGCCCTTGCAACCTCAAGTGCTGTTGCACTCATTTCGTTCATTGCGGTCACAACGCTTTCAATTTCTTGAAATTGCGCTTGTACATTATGTTTAGTATCAACAGCAACACTGGTTGCTATGTGGGCTTGCTCCTTGGTTTGCGTCGATACATTTTTAAGCTCACCAATTAAGTCACGCAATTTAGCAAGAAACGCATTAAAACCTGTTGCTAGTGCTATTAATTCAGCATGGGTATCAACATGCAGGGTTTGAGTTAGGTCGCCTTCAGCACTAGCAAGGTTATCAACACGCTGTTGAATTTGTTGTAATGGTGCCACGATGGTGCGGATCACTAAGGTCATGATAACAAAGGCTGCACCAGCAATAATAATACCCGTCACCAAGATTAAGCCGCCTAACGTATTGGCGTTTTCACTCATGCTATTTGCCAGCGCATGAGGGCCCTCAAGAGCAAGCTCAGCTGGTACTTGAATCAATAAGTTCCACTGGGTTTTAGCAAGCTTAATGGTGATTGGGTAATTAACTAAATATTCATCACCGACTTTAAATACACCACTTTGATTTTTAGCTTTAACGTAATTGTCTAAAGTGCTTTTAGCCACTGCCTCTTTTAGCGGTCTGCCTAGCTTATCTTTGTAATGGCTGCTACCAACCACTAAATCAAGTGAGCTTAATAAGGTGACTCGAGCTTTACCGTTATATAGCTCTTTTGACAATTTTTCGGTCATGCTTTGAAATACAGGCAAAGTTAAATCAACACCAGCAACACCAATAAATTCATTATCACGAAGAATTGGCACAGTTAAAGAGGTCATCATTTCTGAATACCCTGGGGTGATTTCGTATAGGTAAGGTTCCATTATGCAGGGTACTTTGGTGTCTTTTACACACAGGTACCACTCAGCTTCTCGCTGACCAAATTCATTAAGTGTATCGACATATTTTTCAGCCGCATCATCTACGACTTGTTGCTCAATGGCGCCATCTCGATTGCGTGTGAAATAGATTTCTAAAGTACCAACACCCGCCACAGAGTGATCATAACCACTAATAAAATTAGCATCACGGCCATCAAACGCATTTGCTTCAAACTGCGAATAAATAGATGAAAGAATGGTATTTTTTTTAAGTAGTGAGCGATTCAACTCAACCACCGCATCGCGAGTTAAAGTACTTGCTGCATCATGATCACCTAAGATTGCGGCAAATGAATAAGGCACTCGATATGCTTCGTTAATAAATCCAGCAACTTGTTCACCATATGCGGCAGCATTGGAGGCTAGTTTGTCTTCAACTTCAGCAACAATCAGCTTTTCTGATTGTGCAGCTAACTGCTGGTTGCTGTTTGACAACTGCCACCATAAAACACTCGATAAAACAAACACAGTAATAAAAATACTGCCTACTGTGAGCCATAATAACTTTTTCGCTAATGCTAACTGCCGCATCGAAATGTCCTGTTTTTATTGTAGGTTTGCTAATAGTTTAGACTATTTAACTAATTTTACAGCCCAAAAAAGGAGTAAAGCATTATTTTTAAGTAATTTATTGAAAATGCTCTGTTCGACAACAGAATTTTGCTAGCATGCAATTGAAATTTATAGCTTTGTTATGATTCGGTTTATTTAGATTAACGGCGTACAAAGCATGACAAACTATTTAATTAAATGGCTTAACATATAGCGAGTAAGCGCTGCTGAGCACTAAAAAGTTGATAAATTGCGTTTCTTTATTACTTGTTCTAAGACAAACAACCGACAAGCTTCTATATTACTAATATGTACATCCCAAATCACAACAGATAAGCAGCTAATTTACAGCGTATTTTGTAACGAGTTAATTATAATAATAAATATCAACAAGCGATGACCATGCAGCAAGACACATTTGATTTTGACCAAATAATTATAGGCTCTGGGTTTGGTGGCTCAGTGAGTGCGCTACGCCTAAGCGAAAAAGGTAACCGGGTTTTAGTACTTGAAAAAGGCCTTCGCCGCGACGATAAAGAATTTCCAAAGACCAACCTAGATATCAAAAATTATATGTGGCAACCAGAAATTGGCTTAAAAGGCTGCATTCAATTTTCGTTTACCAGCAAAGTCACTGTGCTGCATGGTGTGGGTGTTGGCGGTGGCTCACAAATTTATGCCAATGTGCACCTTATTCCTGATGATGAGGTGTTTCAATCTCCAGCTTGGACACGCATAAAATCAGACTGGAAAGAAAGCCTAATGCCCTACTATGGCCTTGCACAGCGCATGTTAGGCAGTGCCAAAAATACCTATACCAATGTTGCCGATCACACCCTTAAAGAGATTGCTGAGCAGATGGGTCAAGGTGACTCGTTCAAAACCGTGAACACCGGGGTGCTTTTTGCAAAGCCCGGCGAAGCCTATAACAAAGAGCTACCCGACCCTTACTTTAACGGCGATGGCCCAAGGCGAAATACCTGCCATTACTGCGGTAGCTGCATGATTGGTTGTCGCCATAATGCCAAAAACACCTTGATGAAAAACTATTTGTACTTTGCCGAGCGCAATGGCGTAGAGATAAGACCAAGCTCTGAAGTAATCAAAATCACCCCGCTTAATGCAGATGGCAGCGCCGGATACAAAATTAAGATTAAAGATACCAGTCATCGCAATAGCCATATTTATACGCTAACAACACGTGGTGTTGTGCTAAGCGCGGGGGTAATGGGCACCGTGCCTTTGCTTTTAAAAATGCGCGATAAAGACAAAACACTACCTAATATTTCAGCTTGGCTGGGTCAGCAAATTCGTACAAATTCAGAAACCCTCACCACCGCGAACAATACCACTAAAAAAGTTGATGATGGCGTTGCGATCAGCTCATTTATTTCGGTCGATAAAGACACCAACATTGAAATTTGCCGGTTTAAGGAAGGTGCCGATGGCACATGGCTATATTTACCTTACGTTCCTATGGTGACTGGAAAAGGCCTCAAGCGTATCGCTAAGTTTTTAGTGAATACACTGCGCCATCCAATAAAAACAGCCAAAGTATTGCGGCCAAAAGGCAAAGCACGCAGCTCGATTCTATTTTTGGTGATGCAAAAATCCGAGGCGTTTATTCACCTTGAATGGCGACGCAAATGGTATCGGTTATTTAAAAGCGGCATTACTGCGGTGCAAAAAGACAATGATGCACCGCTTAGCGTTAGTTTTCCAAAAGCAGAAGAAGCAACCAAACTCTACGCCGAAAAACTCGGTGGTGTGCCAGGCTCTGCTTTAACTGAAGTGCTCTTTGGTGCCCCGATGACGGCGCATATAATGAGTGGAGTCGCCATGGGGACTGATGCCTCTAACGGCGTAGTTGATAGCTCAGGAGAAGTGTTCGGCTATCAAAACCTGCGTGTTATTGACGGCTCAATCATACCGGGTAATTTAGGGGTAAACCCATCATTAACCATTACCGCATTGTCTGAATACGCAATGAGCCAAATACCGGTATTCGATGCAGTCCGAGCCAGTAAGATAAAGCCAATCGAGTTCAGTGAGCCGCGCGAAGGCTCAGTGTCAGCGCTTACTGGCTCAGGCGATTTAGCAAAGTCGATTGCTGAAAAACAAAAAAGCCGTGCATAAAGCACGGCCTAATTTGATCAATAGCAATTAGATAACTGATAGCTCTACAGCAATGTTACCGCGCGTTGCGTTTGAGTAAGGGCATACTTCGTGCGCTTTATTAACAAGTTCAAGAGCGGTGTCTTTATCAAGATCACCCACCGATACCGCAAGCTTAACAGCAATACCAAAACCACCTTCGATAGGACCAATTGATACTTCAGAGTTAATGTGAGTATCTGCTGGTAATTTAATTTTTGCTTGGCCAGCCACTAACTTTAATGCGCCGATAAAACAAGCTGCGTAACCTGCTGCAAATAATTGCTCAGGGTTTGTACCTTGACCATCATCACCACCTAACCCCTTAGGAGTTGATAGTGCCACATCTAAGCGGCCATCATCTGATTTTGCTGTTCCTTCACGGCCGCCTGTTGCTGTTGCTTTTGCTGTGTATGCGACGCTTTGTAGTTCTTTCATGATTACTCTCCTAATTGAGTGAAAATATACTTTGCATGCAAAATATATTAGATCAGCTTTTTCGGGATTGCAAATACTTTGTATGCAAATTAAAATGGTCGTATTGAATTTTGAGGATCGAGTATGAAATACCCACAGCTAAAATTAGATAACCAGCTATGCCATCGCTTATATATGGCATCGAATGGGATTGCCCGTGCGTATCGAGATTCTCTTAATCAATTAGATTTAACCTACCCGCAATACGTCGTGATGATGGCGCTGTGGGAAAAAGATCAGATCAGCATTGCTGAATTACTTGAAAAAACCGCTATTGATGGCGGTGCGATGACGCAAATTTTAAAAAAAATGAGCGACAAAGCATTGCTGTCGATCACCAAAGATAACCAAGATAAACGCAAACGACTCGTACAGCTCGAAGCCAAAGGCAAAGCCATGCAAGATCAAGCCGCCGATGTACCGTCGCAAATTCGTTGTCGCTTCCCAAGCATTAACGAACAACAAGCACTGCAACTGATCGAGTTACTCGATTTAGTAAATAGTGACCTTAATTAACAAAAATTATTTGAAAGTGAATTTGGATTACACCTCTTTTTAATATAATTCTATACGCTATAGTGTTCAAAACTCATCAATACGGACACCATCATGAAAGCATTTGGATACACTACAGCAACCCCAACGTTATCGGACTCATCACTACAAGCGATTGAATTACCTGATCCCGTTGCCACAGGTCACGACATTCTTGTAGCCGTAGAAGCAATTTCAGTAAACCCCGTTGATACTAAAATTCGCGCTAATGTATCACCAGACAATGGCTATAAGGTTATTGGTTGGGACGCTGTGGGAACCGTTAAAGCTGTTGGCGACAAAGTGTCGTTATTTAATGTCGGTGACCGTGTGTTTTATGCTGGCGACTTAACGCGCCAAGGTAGTAATGCTGAGCTGCAACTTGTTGATGAACGCATTGTTGGTCTTGCACCAACAAGCCTAAGTAATAGTGAAGCAGCCGCCCTGCCATTAACCAGTATTACGGCATGGGAGTTACTGTTTGACCGCTTACAGATTGAAAAATCTAAGGACAATAAGCCAGCCTCTGTATTAGTAATAGGTGCCGCAGGTGGTGTAGGCTCAATTTTAGTGCAACTTGCCAAACAGCTTACCAATTTAACAGTAGTTGGTACCGCCGCACGAGAAGAAAGCGCCAACTGGCTTAAAGACTTAGGTGTTGATCATGTGCTTGATCATAGCAAAAACCTTAACGAGCAGCGTCTTGCGGCCGACTTGAATGAATTTGATTACGTAGTGAGCTTAACGCACACCGACCAACATCTAGATAGCATTATGGAAGTGATCAAGCCACAAGGTAAATTGGCACTGATCGACGACCCTGCAAGCTTTGATATTTTAAAGTTAAAGCGTAAAAGTATTTCGTTGCATTGGGAATTTATGTATACCCGCTCAATGTTCCAAACCGATGATATGATTGCCCAGCATCAGCTTCTTTCTGAGCTCTCAACCTTAGTTGATAACGGCACAATCAAAACAACATTGGGTGAGCATTTAGGTAAGATAAACGTAGCAAACCTTATTAAAGCCCATGGGATTTTAGAATCTCATAAAGCTCGCGGAAAACTTGTGTTGGAAGGGTTTGAGTAACGAGGAATAAGTTGCGAGGTGCGAGATACGAGAGTAAAGAAGCGAGGTGCGAGGCACGCGCATGTAGCAGATGTATGGACTCCTCCCCATTAACGGGAGAGTACGGTATAAAGAAATTGCAAAACAACTTTTACCAATTAAGGAGTCCATACATGACACAGTCTAATTTAATTGCTATTGATTTAGCAAAAAATATTTTCCAAGTTGCGCAGTTTCAAGGCAGTAAACTTAAATCTAATAAACAAGCTAGCCGCAAAGCATTGCTTGAGTTCTTAGTTAAAGCTAAACCGTCCGTTGTTGCTATGGAAGCATGCGCAAGCGCTCAATATTTTGCACGCACAGCACAATCTTTTGGTCATAAAGTTATGTTGCTTGACCCGTTATTTGTTAAAGCATTTAGGCAAGGCCAAAAAACAGATGCAAACGATGCTATTGCGATAGCCATTGCTAGTAAATTTCCTAATGTCCGTCCCTTTAAAATTCTCTCTATCGAAGAGCAAGCATTGCAATCTCTTAGTAAGGTTCGGGCGCTAGCAGATAAGCAAAAGATTCAATTATCAAACCAAATACGTGGGTTACTCCTTGAGTTTGGTATTGTGATTAACCAAAGTGAGGCCGCATTTAAAGCAGCCATACCCGATATTTTAGAAGATGCAGAAAACACGCTGCCATTAGAACTAAAACATGCGCTTGCGCTGACTTACGCTCTTTATCAACAGCAGTGTGACAACAAGGTAGAGCTGCAAAAACAAATCGAGCGCATTGTAAAACAAAATGATAGCTGTCAACGCTTAATGGCACTCGAAGGAGTCGGCCCAATCACTGCTATCGAGCTTTTGTCTTTTTTAGGTGACACAACACAGTTTAGCAATGGAAGGAGTGCAGCTGCGTGTGCAGGAGTGACACCGCTGCAGCATTCGACAGGCGGTAAAGCAAAGATAGGCCGTATACCTAAAAGACGAGGTGGAGCATTAAGGCGAAATCTATTTTTAGGCGCTCGCTCGATAGTGAGTAAATTAAAAAACAGAGAGCCCTCGACTGAAAAAGAACGATGGATAAAAAACCTTCTAGTAAGAAAAGGGGTTAAGTGCGCGGCGATTGCATTAGCAAACAAAACAATGAGAACCGCCTATGCCTTACTAAAAAATGGAACGAATTATGAGCCAACAGCACTGATAGTATAGAGTAAAAAAATAAAAGAGCAGTAAGCAGAAGAATTGAACAAGCCAAGATAGAGCATTAAGAGGTGAGACCGACCCTTGATAGCCTGAAAAATCGCTAGCGTACTAAGATACCGTGTAGCAGATAAGGCACAAGGGCGCGAAAACATCGAAGTGGCCGAGGTAGCGCCTCATCAGAGCCCGTATATAAGTACGCAATCACATCAGCTTAATGTAAAAAAGGCTTGTGCAATCGGAGGAGTCCATATAAGCGATTTTACATCGCGTTTTATTCTCGTATCCTCCTACCTCAACCATGTCGCGGCATAAAGCCGCTGCTCCCCGTAGGCGTCACGCTTGCTTGGCGCGCGAAACAAAAAGTTAAGATTCAAGTTACGAGATACGGAGGTGCGAGCATGTAGCAGCGATTTCACATCGCGTTTTTCCTCACTCAACAATAATAACACGCATCATTAAAGTGCATTACAGTACTTACCTTTCACTATTTTAGTGCCTAATATCAGGAACGCCCTTACCGCCGAATATTAACCAATTGATTTTTAATACATTTAAATTTAATGACGGTTTGGCACAGATCTTCCAATAGTGAGTATGAACTGGCACTAACAAGGAGACTAACGTGACTAACTTCTTTCACACTCTTTATCTACTTTGGCGATTAGACATCAGCACATGGCAAATGCATGAAGCAAACGATCCGCATAATACTGCAGATTTGGAGCGTCGCTATGTTAAATAATGATCCCGCATTTATTGAAGCGCTTAAAAAAATTTCGGTTCATCAACTAACAATTACCGAAGCGTCGGCGCAGTACGACATTCCTAAGCGTGTGTTATACAAAGCTGCACGACAGCAACAAGTTAAACAGAACAAGCAAAAGGCGTATTTAATTGCTACCCAGAAGCGTTTGCAGCAAAGCTTACGCAATGTAGAAATGGAGTTAGCTAGCTTCAGCTAAATAATTTCTGTATGGTTAAAATTTACGCACAACAATGATGGAATAAGTATGCACGCAGTAGAAGTAAACTTTGATGGCTTAGTGGGGCCTACTCACAATTACGCGGGATTATCGTATGGCAATGTCGCTTCACTAAGTCACGCCTCTTCGCATTCAAACCCCAAAGAGGCCGTGCTACAAGGCCTTGAAAAAATGAAGGCGATGCACGAATTAGGTCTAGAGCAAGGTATTTTTGCTCCTCATGCTCGCCCCGACATTAATGTGCTAAAACGCCTAGGCTTTACAGGCAGCGATAAGCAAATTATCGAAAAAGCATTTAAGGCAGATCCGGTACTATTAAGAGCATGTTACAGTGCATCAGCAATGTGGACAGCCAATGCAGGAACAATTTCACCTTCTGCCGATACTCTTGATGGCAAAGTGCACTTTACGGCTGCTAACTTAAATAACAAATTTCACCGCTCACTAGAGCCCGTGACAACTACGGCATTGTTAAAAGCCATGTTTAACGACGAGCGTTATTTTAGCCATCATACTCACTTACCAGATCAAGGCTTTTTTGGTGATGAAGGCGCAGCAAACCATAATCGCCTATGCGACAGTCATGCTGATACAGGGCTTGAGCTTTTTATATATGGTGCAAGTAGTTTTAATAGTGCCTTACCAAAGCCTGTTAAATTTCCTGCAAGACAATCTCTTGAAGCTTCGCAAGCAATTGCCCGCTTACATCAACTAAAACCAGAAAATCAGTTATTTATTCAACAGAACCCTGATGTAATAGACCAAGGTGTATTCCATAACGATGTAATTGCGGTGGCTAATGGCAATGTACTTTTGTGTCATGAACAAGCATTTTTGAACCAGCCCAGTGCGCTTAAGCAAATTAAACAGGCTTACCTTGGCAATAAACCACTGCATATTATTGAGGTGCCAACCAATAAAGTAAGTATCACAGATGCCGTGAGCAGCTATTTGTTTAATAGTCAGTTGATCACTTTGGCTGATGGCAATATGTTACTTGTTGCACCAAAAGAATGTCAGCGTAATCAAGCGGTACACGACTATATTCAAGAAATGGTTTTAGCGGATAATCCAGTTCAACAAGTACGCTTTTTTGATTTACGCCAAAGTATGCAAAATGGCGGTGGCCCTGCTTGTTTACGCTTGCGTGTTGCACTCAATACTGACGAACTAGCCGCGGTCAATCCGGGTGTACGATTCAGCGAAGAAAAATATACCCAATTAGTAAGTTGGGCGAATAAGCATTACCGCGACTCTTTAAGTAGTGATGACTTTGCTGATCCACTACTTTTAACCGAAAGCTATCAGGCACTTGATGAGTTAACCAGCTTACTTAACTTAGGCTCTGTGTATCCATTCCAACAAGAATAATTAATGAAAATTAAAGCAGTTCACTCTATTAAAGGGGTGTCTAAATCACTCAATAGTTTACTGATTGATAGCGTTGCCAGTGGCGCATCAATTGGCTTTCTTGCCCCTTTATCATTAAAGTCAGCCCAAGACTATTGGCAAGGGGTCGATGCCGATTTAACGACCCCTTTCCGTAGGCTTTACCTTGCCCTTGATGGTGATACGGTGATTGGCTCAGTGCAGCTTTCTTTGTGTGCCAAAACCAATGGTGCTCATCGTGGCGAAGTAGAAAAGCTAATGGTACATAGCGAACATCAAGGTAAAGGCATCGCAAAGCAGCTAATCTCCAATCTAGAAAGCGATGCCTATACTCTAGGCATTAAGTTACTGGTACTTGATACTCGCCAGGGTGATACCGCCTCTTATCTCTATCGTAAACTTAATTATTTAGAGGCAGGCACAATCCCAGACTTTGCGAAAAGCTCAACAGGCGAGCTTGATGCTACCGTGTACTTTTATAAGCAGCTTACGTAAATCGCATAATAGACCTTTTCATATAACCATAAAGTCGACTAATAAAATTTTTTAATACCACTAAAATAGTATTGCGAATTTCTATTAGGAGCGATAAATGGCGCTATCAATAAAGGAACGGGTACTTTTTTTAGCCTTACTTCCCCCTTTGCTCATTGCGATTATGCTGACACTCTACAATTATGTGCAATCAAAACAAAGTGGCGCACAAACAGTAGAAAGTTTTGCTACACAAATGGAAAGCGATCGTAAATCTGAAGTCAGCAATTACCAAAAAATTGCCATGAGTTCAATTGCTCATCTAATAGCTCAAGATAATGGCTCTAATACTGAGGAGCTACAAGATAAGGCAAAAAGCATTTTACGTAACTTACGCTTTGATGATGCTGGTGATACAGGTTATGTATTTGTCTATGACGTTGAAGGCGTCAACGTTGCTCATGGCGTTAACGCCTCACTTGAGGGCAAAAACCTTTATGATTTTAAAGATCCTAATGGGGTTTATTTGATACGAGAGCTCATTAATGCCGCAAAAAGAGACGGTGGCTATGTACAGTATTCTTGGAAAAATACCAATGGTAGTGTGAACCCTAAACTCGGTTATGCCGCTTTAGTACCTAAATGGAATTGGGTACTAGGAACGGGTTTTTGGATCAGTGGCCTTGAACAACAAGTTGCAATGACAGAACAACGAGTTAATGAAGGTATCGATAATGCCTTTATAAACACAGTTATCGCTTCAGTATTCGCAGTAGCAATTACCGCAGCTATTGCAATGGTGGTATCGCGCAGTATTACCAACCCTCTTCACACAACCGTGCTAGCAATGAACGATATATCACAAGGTGATGGTGATTTAACCCAACGATTAATGGTTAAACGAGACGATGAGCTCGGCAAACTTGGCAGTTCATTTAACCGCTTTGCTGATGACGTGGGTAAAATGGTTATTGATATTCGCCAATCATCGCAATCGATGAATCAAGCGTCACATAAACTCAACGAGCTTCTTGCCAATATGCATGCTGGTATTAATCGTCAACATGAAGAAAGTGAGCAAGTTGCAACGGCAATAAACGAAATGTCGGCGGCGTCAATGGAAGTCGCACGAAGCGCTCAAGAAGCATCAACTGCAGCAGAACATGCCGATCACCTAGTAAAACAGGCTAATAACCAGTTACTTATCGCTATCAAAGTAATTAACGGCCTTGCTAAGCAAGTTGATGAAGGTGCCAATGCCGTTGATCAGCTAAATCAGCAATCTAGCCAAATTGGCAGTGTACTTGATGTGATCCGAAACATTGCAGAGCAAACTAATTTACTGGCACTTAATGCAGCAATTGAATCGGCACGTGCTGGCGAAGCTGGCCGAGGCTTTGCGGTGGTGGCTGATGAAGTGCGTACCCTTGCCAAGCGAACTCAAGATAGTACCCACGAAATAGAGGCAATGATTGAGCAGGTTCAACAAGGAACAACAACTGTAAACAGCATTATGCAATCAATAAAATCAGGAAGTGCAACCAGTGTGAACGAAGCAAGCGAAGTCGAAAAAGCGCTCAATGAAGTACTGCTTTCGGTTAATACCATCACCTCGCAGAATGCACAAATTGCCACTGCCGCTGAAGAGCAAACTTCAGTTTCAGAAGCGATTAATCAAAACATGACCACTATTGTTGATATTGCCAACAAGACTGCTAATGATACCGATGTTGCGACCTCATATATGGATGAATTAAATAACACCGCAACGCAGTTAGAACAGAATGTAAGTCGATATAAAACTTAAATATTTAACGATTGTTAAGCAGGTAAAATAACCTGCTTAACAAAAATCATTGGTTTTTTGTAACGTTTTTAGCCAGTCAAATAAGTCGTTATCATAGCGTTTTAGTCGCTGTTGGTGCTTATCATTTAGACTATAAAAAGGTGCAATACATATACGCTTCTCAGCCATAACTATCACAGTACGAATGCCTAACACTGAATAGTGATGAATCGACTGTACTTTTTTTGCATCCATTTGACGGCATTGTCCTAGTAAATTACGGTAATGCACACCATGGCGGCACACAGTAAAATTACGTTTAGAATTAACAACTAACAAACCTAATAACAGCGAAATGCCGCAAACTAAAAAACTAAAAATAAAACTACTCACTTCTGCTTTGCTATTAATAAAACCCACCAATAAAAGCATGTTAAGTGCACTTAACAGTGCAAAGCTCCTAGATTCATAGCGTTTCTCTAAATCGATGACTGTCATTCTTGTTCCTAAGATTTTATTTTTTGCCATGTTGACAACAAAATGTGGAAGAAAAATGGATTTGTTCATTATTGAGATTTTATTTGCCAGTTTTTATTAAACCGCCTTTCACTAGCTTTTAAAAAGGTACAAACGCGCGAATCTTAACTCAGTTAAAGCAATTCAACTTACATTAAGTTTTGGTGACTAGACTATTAATAAATTTTTAGAACACAAGGGAAGAAACAATGAACTTCAAAACTACATTACTTAGCAGCGCCGTTTTATTTGCACTTGTTGGTTGTGGCTCAGACAACGACAAAAAAGAAACTGTAGATCCGCAGCCACAAACTGCGCAATTCACGCTTGGAGTTTCTGACGCACCAGTAACAGGCTTAAAAGCTGTGAATGTTGTGTTCGATTCAATCACGCTTAAAAGCCAAGGTGGTGAAGAGTTCACTTTCGAAACTCGTGAGCAAGATGATGAAACCATGCCTGAAATGGTTAACTTACTAGATTACACAGGTGATGACATTTTCTCATTATTAGAAGATGAAGAAGTGCCAGCGGGTGATTATCAATGGATCCGTGCCGATGTTATTAATGGCGATACAAACGATTTAACTATGACATCGCATGTTGTGTATGAGGATGACAGCATTGCACCACTTGTTGTTAAACGTAAAGGCAACGATGGTATTGGTGAAATCCAACTTGATGGCTTCACACTTAACCAAGCTGGTAATGATTTTGTTCTTGAGTTTGACCTTAAAAAGTCATTAGTTGACCCACAAAATAGCGACGAGATCTTCTTAAAACCTCGCGGTGTGAGATTAGAAAACTTAGCTGAATCGCAAGACATTGAAGGCACGGTAAGCGAAGAGCTAATCGCATTTTGTGAAACAGATAACATAGACATTGCAATGACTGATGGCTCGTTTGGTCACGCTGTTTATCTATACAACAGCGATATAGAAATGCCAATGGACAACTACGAAGTAAGCGAAGACGACACGCCCGCTGATGCACCACTTGCAACCGCTAACGTTGTTTTCGATAACGAAGATAACCAATACGAATTTGAACTTGCGTTTGTAAAACCAGGTGACTACCAACTAGCTTACACCTGTGCAGCACATATTGATGATGCCGAAACTCAAGACGAAGCATTTAATCTTTATCAAGTTAAACCAATTACAGTCACAGCAGGTGAAGATTTAGACGTATCTTTTACTGTTTCTGAATAAAGTTATTATAACTTTCTTACCAGCATAGCCTCCCCTTGAAGCTATGCTGGTTTTCTCGTTGTTACTATATGAATATGTTAATATTATAAGCCTTACCTAAACAGCCTAGGCTTTGTTATGACATCGCGTATTCTAAAATCGATTTTTTACTCATCTTTTCTATTAGGTTCTGCCGTATTTTTGCAAGGCTGCCAAGAACAACCTCAATCTGATCATATCGCCGTCACTGGTGGGCTTATTCAAGGGCAGCATCAAGGGCGATTTATTGCGTATAAAGGCATTCCCTATGCAGCAGCTCCAGTGGGAGAGTTACGCTGGCGAGCACCGCAACCTGTGCCAAAGTGGCAAGATGTAAAGGTACTGAGCGATTACGCCCCAGACTGCATGCAAAAGCCGTTTGCAGCAGATGCTGCACCGCTTACAACAACTCCTTCGGAAGACTGCCTTTATCTAAATGTATTTAAACCGACTAAACACAGCGATACACCTTACCCTGTAGTCTTCTGGATACACGGCGGTGGCTTTGTAAATGGCGGCGCATCACCCGCTGTTTACTCAGGTGAAAGCTTTGCTAAACAAGGGATTATTTTTGTTAGCTTTAATTATCGATTAGGCCGATTTGGCTTTTTTGCTCACCCTGCACTTGCTCGTTTTGAAAACGATGCATTGGGTAACTACGCATTAATGGATCAAATTGCGGCTCTTGAGTGGGTGAAACAGAATATTGCTCAATTTGGTGGTGATGCTTCAAAAGTGACACTGATGGGAGAATCTGCTGGCGGTGCATCGGTACACGCGATGATGCAAACTCCTGCAGCAAATAACTTATTTCAACAAGCGATTATTATGTCTGCTGGCGGGCGAGAGTTATTTAACGAGTTGCCACTTTATAGCAATGACGACTCAGCATTAAGCGCCGAAAAAATTGGTGAAAACTTTGCCAAGCAACACACTATCTTAGGTAGTGATAAGAATGCGCTGGCGGCACTACGTGAATTATCTGCTGAAGAAGTCGTTGGAAACCTCAACCTAAGTACATTAAACAAACAAAGTACTAATGAGTCTACTTACGTAGGTGGGCCAATCATTGATGGCATCATCATAAATGCTTCAACTGAAGCACGCTTGAGTAAAGGCACATTTAGCCATGTTGCTACCATGGTCGGCACAACTGATATGGATTTAGGCTTTGCAAACTTTTCTTCAAAAGAGGCGCTATTTGAAAGCTTTGCTCCTCACTCGATACAAGCCAAAATGGCTTACGATGCACAAGGCGACACCCCACTGCCAATAATTAATTACCAAGTCGGACAGGATGCTTTAATGCAAGAGCCAGCAAGGTTCGTTGCAAAGCGTGTGACAGATATGGGTAATGATGCCTTCTTGTATCGTTTTGGTTATGTAGCGCAAACCTTAGATAAACCCGGTGCTGAACACGCCAGCGAGATTCCGTATTTTTTTAATACTGTGGCAGCGAAATATGGCCATGTTACCACTGAGCAGGATAAGCAAGCTGCTAAAATAATGCACCGTTATGTGACTAATTTTATTAAATTAGGCACCCCCAATGGCCCCGGCCTACCAACATGGCAAGCTTATAAAAATGATGAGTCTTTTATTCTGCAAATGAGTAAATCAGGGACTGCAGAATTTTTACCAGACCCCTTACAAGCGCGGTTAAACATCACAGCAATAAAAGCTGAACAGCAATAATGAAATAAGGCGCTAAATTAAGCGCCTTATTTTTACCCCTGCTGCTGGATATATTCAAGCGCAGTCATTTTTTGGTATGTCACATTAGGATGAAATACATGGGTAGGTTCGGGGTCAACTACTTCAATGGGTATGCCCTGGCTGCGTGCTATATCGAGTGCCATTTGCGTAATATTGACGCTAAAAGAGGTGCCTATAAACACAATTTTATCGGCATCGAGCATACGCTGTTGCGCCTCAGAAATTCGATAAAGTTCAGTGTAGTACTCATCAAATAACAACACGTAAGGCTTAAACGATTCGTTTAGCTTGGGGCTTTCATTATTGATATTGAACACCTCAAGCAATGAGTTGTGTAGGTTGTCTTCGTTAACTTTATCCCACGGCGCATTGAAGGCCATCACATCATCACCTTGATGGTGAAACAGTGTCATTTGATCCAAACGACCATGAATAGCAATATAATCCGTGTTACCGGCTTTGCCATCGAGGCCATCAATATTTTGTGTAATAAGGTTTTTATCGCTCAACCAATGATGCACCTCATTGGGCCCATGGTGTCGATACGTTGCAAAGCGATGATAATACCAAGCTAAAAATTCTCGCGGATTGTTTTCGTACATGGCGCGGGTTGCCATTTCCATCGGCGTATAATTTTTACTGCCTATGGTCCAAAATCCATCTTCGCCACGAAAGGTCGGTATACCGCTTGCGGCACTGACTCCGGCACCTGTGATATAAAGTGTATTCATAGTGATAATTCGACCTTATAGCCAAGTGCATCGGCAGTCACTTGTTGATTATTGTCCATACCACCAATACGGTACAAACTACCTTGATGCTCTAATAAACCACGATGATCCATACTTGCAGTTTTAGCTTTTGGCATCATTTGCCAATTGTTTTTATCAATATCAAAACGCCAAACATGATTACTCGCCGGTGCTGGCTTCCCGTTGTATCCGATGCCATTGTAATTATATGGGTTTGCAGAACCGCCCAACATATAGATATCACCATTAAAACTAGTTGCAGCCATACGATAGTGGGCAACACCTGTTGGATGTGGCACGGTACGCCAATCTATTTTTAATGGATTATTAGCATCAATAGTGCCTTTTAAACACTGTGCAACCGCAGCAAAAGAACGACGTTTATCTGCATTGGCCTGCGTTTTTACACCATCACACACTAAAATTGTGTTGCCACTAATTGCCGCTGCTTGGCCAAATACTGGCTGGCCTAAAAATGGCGAAGCCTGTTGCCAAGTATCTGTTTTGGTGTCATAAACTTGTACTAAGTTAACATTACCATCGTTATGCCAACCACTGACTAAATAGATGTAACGTTGTTGGTATGAAAGCGCCACACTGTCATCAACAGGCACGGGCATATTGGCGAGTTGCGTGTAAGAATTCGTAAGTACATCGTAGCGATATACATCAGGGGTAGAAATTTCTTGATGATCCGCACTTACAGTATAGCCACCAAATACATAGGCGTGTTTACCAACACCCACTGCGGTGCTCGCTAAACGTCCAACAAGAGGCTGGCTACTCGGTACCGCTTTTGCTGTTCGCCATGCCGACTCACCAACTTTGAGTACCCATACTTTATTGTGAATATCATGGTGTGCTTTCCCTTTTCCTATTCCCATAAAACTTAAGAAATAAGCTTGTTCATTTACAACAACTTTAGCGACAGCATTATTTGCAACTGCTTCGGGTAAGGCAGGAATTGTTGCAAGCGCAACAGAAAATAATAGGCTCATATCATGATAAAATCAGCTAAAAAACATCGCATAAGAATACCATTTTATGAGCCTGAGAAAAGTATCAATAAGCGATACTTATACGTTGATTTAAATGCGCTGCAGACTGCGCTTCATCAAGCATTGCTTTCGCATAATCGGTTACTGATATTTTGCTTTCGCCGTTGGCATCAGTAAAGAAGCTATCACCACCAACGCGGTACGGGCCTTCTGACTCACCGGGATAAATAACCGCAGCTGGTGATACAAACGTCCATGGCGTATCTGTTGTTGACGCTTTAAATACTTCAAGCGCTTCGCCTTGAGCGATTGCTTCTGCTTTGTATTCAGCAGGAAAATCAGGGCTTGATACAAGCGTTACACCCGGTGCAACTTCTAAGCTACCTGCACCACCCACCCATAAAATACGCGTGCCAGTACCGGCAAATGCATTCAGCAATTGCTGTGCTGTGTTTGCAACAATTTCATGGTTACCTAAAGCACGCCCACCAATTGCCGCAATAACAACATCACTACCTGCAGCAGCACTTGCAATATCGTCTTTTGTTAAATCAAATTCAGTCACAGTAACATTATCTTGCGTTACTTTACTTACGTCTCTTACTAGCGCATTAACTTGATGACCACGTGCTAATGCTTCTGATGTAATGTGGCTGCCAATCCAACCTGTTGCGCCAATAACTGCTAATTTCATGAGGAATTCTCCGTTGTTTGTTTCAATGATGGCAGTTTACTTGTTCACTATTTACTGATAAATACACTATATAGATACACATTGTTTCACTTTAAGATACCAATGGATAAACTCAACTCAATTACTAGCTTTGTCGAAGTTGCCCGCACAGGCAGCTTTACTCAGGCCGCTGAGCACTTAGGTTTAAGCAGATTACAAGTTTCTAGGCATATTCAAGATATTGAAAAGTGGCTAAATTTAAGGTTATTTCATCGCACAACACGAAAAGTCAGTTTAACTCTTCAAGGTGAAGAGGCCCTTAGCTATTGCCAGCAAATACTCAATCAAGTGTCTGACTTACAAAGCCGAGCACACAGCCACAACAACGAATTGGTGGGTACCATTCGAGTTGCCTCTCCGATTGGGCTTGGCCAACATAAACTATTTGATGCCATTGAAGAGTTCACCAAACGCCATCCACAGACGCGATTTGAACTGTTACTCTCAGATAGTTTATCGCAGCTGGTTGATGACCGCGTTGATATCGCTTTGCGTTATATCCACCAGCCCGATGAAGGACTCATTGCCCGTAAGCTAATGTATATCGCAACCGCAGTGTGTGCATCAAACGACTATTTAGCTGCGAGCCTACCGATTAATGAGCCAAATGACTTAACTGCACATAATTGCCTTATTCATAACAAACACAATATTTGGCAATTTCAACGCGACGACAACACTCAAAAAGTGACTGTTAAGGGCAACATTGTTGCCAATGATATGGGTGTGCTTTTAAAAGCAGTAAAACAAGGAATGGGGGTGGCTCATTTACCCTGCGATCTCGCCAATGACTATTTAGCATCAGGTGAGCTTATTAAAGTGCTACCAGAGCATACAACTATAGGCTCTCATTTATGGGCGGTGTACTTATCGCGTAACTTCCAACAAAATGTGGTCAGAGCGTTCATCGACTTTTTAGCCGAGCACTGGCAACACGATATCTTATAATCCAAATCTGCTGCATGTACGTATAAGCAAACAAAAAGGAGTCGTAATGCAGCACTTAGATCATGAAATATCACGCATCATAGAGATGGCGTGGGAAGACAGAACCCCGTTTGAAGCAATAAACCAGCAATTTGGTTTAAATGAAAAAAGCGTTATCGCGTTAATGCGTGAACAATTAACAAGCTCGAGCTTTAAACTTTGGCGAAAACGCGCAGCAGGTAGGCAAACTAAACACTTAAAACTACGAAACCCTGATATCACTCGCGGCTACTGTAAAACCCAGTACAAACATCGATAACGCTACTTGAGTTGTTCAGCAAACTGCCCAACAGCATCAACAACTTTTTGAGCGCCATTTTGTATATCGGCCATCACTTTTCCTGACTCAGTAGCAAGGCTGTAACTTTGTTCTGCCTTGCTTTTACCTAATTGAATGACTCCAACTGTATTTTGTGTAAGCACACGGTTTTGTTGCACCACATCAACAATCTCAATGGTTGCGTTTGAAGTTCTGCGGGCAAGTTGCCTTACTTCATCAGCAACTACAGCAAACCCTCTTCCTTGTTCGCCTGCACGAGCAGCCTCAATTGCAGCATTTAATGCTAATAGATTGGTTTGGTCGGCTATACTTCCTATGCTTTGCACAAGTGAAGCTATTTGTTGCGATTGCTTATCAAGGGCAGCCATTTCTTGCGCTGCTTGTTCCATTTGTTTTGCTAGCGCATCCATAACTTGCACCATGTTATGCAATACTTCAGCACCTTGCTGAGCAATCTTGTCGGTTTCTGTGGAAGTGCTATAGGCTATATCTGCGGCCTGAGAAATAGCCATTTCAAGCTTAACTTGTTCTGTAATGACAGTGGCAAACTTTACAACCTTATAAAGTTCACCTTGCTCATTAAAGATCGGATTATAAGTTGCCTCAAGCCACACAGGATCACCTTGCTTATCGACACGTTTAAAGCGTGAAGCAATAAATTCACCTTGTTGTAGCTTTTGCCAAAAGTCGGCATATTGATCAGAGCCAACTTCATCAGATTCACAAAACATACTATGATGCTTACCAATAATTTCTTGTGCTGTGTAACCAACCCCCGCTAAAAATTGCTCATTTGCTTTAAGCACATAACCATTTAAATCAAATTCAATCACAGCCATTGAGCGATGGATTGCCTTCACTAAATCCTGATTTTCACGGGAAGTTTCAATGGTCCGCGTCAATACGCTTGCATGCAGAGTAATTTTTTGAAATTGCTTATCTTTGTTAACAACACGGTGTAAAAAAACACGCAACCATACTGGGCTATTTTTTGCGTTTATAAGCTGTACAGCTCCCACCCAAACGGTTTGTTCATATAGCGCTTGCTTAAAAAGTTCAAAGTGGGGTGTTTTTCGGGCAGTATCAGGGACAAAATCAAGTAAAGATTTGCCAAGCAATTGTTTTTCAGAATACCCAAGCTCAGTTAATACGTGCTCATTAACCGAGAGGATATAGCCATCTTCATCAAGCTCTAAAGTAAACATACTCTGGTCTAAAGTATCTTTTACTTGCATAACACTAAATAATTCATTCTCTAAATCGGCAATTCTATTCTTCAATGGCTGAGTAAAAAACATGGCTCTTCTCACCTTAAAATCATATGAAAACAACACAGAGCAGTACTCTAAGAACTACATGAGCTGTAACTTTTAATGATTTTAGCCGAATTGAATGAATAAAAACTCAGCTTTTACGACAATAAGAAGTTTCTCGGGTGAAAATAAGAAATAATTTAATTTTTTGAAATAATAAAAAACCTAGTAAAACTAGGCTAAGCATATAAGACTATTTAAGTTTGTTTACAAACTGACCAATTGTATCAACCACCTGTTGAGCGCCATGCTGAATATCTTCCATCACCTTACCCGAGTCATTTGACAACGAGAGCCCTTGCTCAGCTTGTATCTTACCTTCTTCTATCACTTTTACGGTGTTTTTGGTTAGTGACTGGTTGTGTTGTACTACATCAACAATTTCTTCAGTTGCTTTTGAGGTTCTTGAAGCTAACTGCCTTACTTCATCAGCAACCACAGCAAACCCTCGCCCTTGGTCACCTGCTCTAGCTGCTTCAATTGCAGCATTAAGCGCTAGTAAATTGGTTTGTTCAGCAATACTACTAATACTTTCTACGATATTTGAAATTTGCTGTGACTGCTTATCGAGCGCCGTTATTTCCTCTGCAGCTTGCTCCATTTGCTGAGCAAGATCTGCCATCACCTTCATCGTGTTACGCAAAACATCAGCTCCTTGCTGAGCCAGTTTGTCCGTCTCAACCGATGTGCTGTAAGCTATTTCTGCAGCTTGCGTGGTTGCCAGTTCACGGTTTACTTGTTCAGTAATAACCGTTGCAAACTTCATAACTTTATATTGCTCACCAAAATCATTAAAAATAGGATTGTATGACGCTTCAAGCCACACGGTGTTACCGTATCGGTCAACACGCTTGAAACGATCAGCAATAAATTCTCCTCGCCTTAATTGCTGCCAAAACTGCGCATATTCAGATGACTCCACAACCTCTGATTCACAAAAAATACGGTGATGCTTGCCAACAATCTCTTCTTTCTTATAACCCATAGAATCTAAGAACAGCTGGTTTGCATTAATGACTTTTCCTTCAAGATCAAATTCAATAACAGCCATTGAGCGGTTTATCGCATTAATAACATCACTATTTTCACGAGATGTGGCAATTACATCCGTACATACAGAACCATAAATAGCATAATAATTAAATTCACCATGCTCATTTAAAACTGGTTGAACAATAATACACAGCCACTCAACCTGCCCATCATAACGAGCAACCTGCATTTGCCCTACCCAGTGTCGTTGATTTGCAAGTGCATTATTTAAGTCTGAAAACTGATAAGTATTGCGTGATTGAGGGGTTATAATCGTTTGAAAAGGAGCATCAATTAACTTTTCATGTGGATAACCAAACTCATTTAAAAAGTTTTGATTCATGTAAGAAATCGTACGATCTTTACGAAGTTTCAATACCAGCATTTCTTCATCAATGCCTGAAATAAGGCCCTTGAGTGGATGGAGCTCAGCATTTAATGCTGCTATTTCATTTTGTAATGCTTTATTGAACCACATATAACGCCCTAGATTAAATCACTAACATATTGTTGTTAATGTGATTGTAGAACATTCAGTATGAGATGCTAGTTTTGGGCACTTATATCGATAAGGATTAGCAAGCCTGTGAGGTTAATTTGACATACTTGTCGGCTAATTCATCTAGTGACTCTCGGTGATTTGGGTCTGGCTTAATGCAGTCAATTGGACACACACTCACACAGGTAGGATTATCATAATGCCCAACACATTCAGTGCATTTGTTAGGGTCAATTTGATATATCTTCGCCCCCATATAAATAGCCTCATTCGGGCACTCAGGATCACACATGTCGCAGTTAATACATTTGTTATTGATGAGTAATGCCATGACACACCTTTAAGCACGATGATGGAGTATTGCCTTTAAAAGCTAATCTAGAATTCAAAAAGCAGCGAAAATTGCAGCCGCGTAATATAGATGGCTGCGAATGAAGTTTCTTTGATCTAGATCAAACGACAAGCCACTCTGGAAAAGTAATTACTTTGGCCGACAATTCACTTAACCATAAACAATTGCAAACTCCTTAAGTACACTTTAACAGAAGTAAGTTTGCTTATTTAAAACCCTAAAAAGAGCCAACTCATTTTTACTATCCGGTATTTAAAAACACTGTATTTCGTATAGTTACCATCTTGACTTTACTTTTTAACTGCCTGAACTAAAAACAATTTTTAAATATTTCGTTGCGATTTAAGCTGTCAAAACCGTCCCATTCCTCGTTTAATTTTTACACATCTTTTTTAACAATTTATTGATATAGCTGTTGACGTAAACTGTAAATCACACTACCCTTTTCTGGAAGCGCTTTCATAAGGGCGATTTTCAACCTCTTTATGGTAGCGCTTCCAGATGCATTTAATAATCTATTTTCGACAACAATATCATGCCCTAATTGCATGAATAACAATGATAAAAATGAGGGAAACCTGATGCCAAGCCATAACTTCAAAAGAACAAAGTTAGCTTCTAGCTTATCTTTGCTTTTAGGTGCTAGCACCTGCTTTTCTGCCTATGCAGAGCAGTCTGAACACAACGATGACATTGAAGTCATTCAAGTAACAGGATTTAAAGGAAGTATTAAAGAATCAACCCAATTAAAGCGCTACTCTTCAGGTGTTGTTGATGCTATTTCATCAGAAGATATAGGTAAATTCCCAGATACTAACCTAGCAGAATCTTTGCAACGTATTACAGGTGTATCGATAGACCGTAGTAATGGTGAAGGCTCAAAAGTAACAGTACGTGGTTTTGGTCCAGACTATAATATGGTGACTTTAAATGGGCGTACTATGCCAGCAGCCTCACTTCCTGCTGGCGGTGGCTCTCCAAATTCTCGTGCATATGATTTTGCTAATTTGGCATCAGAAAGTGTTAAGTCAGTTGAAGTCTATAAAACCGGAAAAGCAAATATTGCATCAGGTGGTATTGGGGCCACAATAAACATTAATACTGCCCGCCCTCTAGACAATCCAGGTTTAATTACCAATGTTGGTGTAAAAGCTATGCACGATACAACTAATCGTGTCGGCGATGATATTACACCAGAAATCTCAGGTATCTTTAGTTGGACTGACGAAGAAGCAAAGTTTGGTGTATCACTTACTGCAAGCGTTCAAAAACGTGATAGTTCGGCAGCAGGTGCTTTTGTTAACGAATGGAGAACGACTGCATACGACGGCACAATTCCTCAATCTGCAGATGACATCATCATCGAAAATGCACCTGCAATGGGGCAATATTATTCAATGCCTTCCGATCTTCGTTACACAATCGCCGATCGTGAACGCACTCGAACAAACGCGCAGCTAACACTGCAATATAGTCCTGTAGAGTCACTTACCGCAACACTTGATTACACCTACTCTCAACAAGAGTTATTCGAGTCACGTGCTGAGCAGTCAATCTGGATGGATAACTATAAAACGCACTTAATCTTTGATGACAATGCGGTTAAAACACCAATCTACTATAAAGAAGAACGCCGCGATCTATCAACGCGTGATCTAGGCTTAGCGTTACAAGAGCTCAATCAACTTAATAAAAATGACTCTATTGGTCTTAATCTTGAATACTTTGTAAATGACCAACTCAGTTTTGTATTTGATGCGCATAGTTCAAAAGCAACGAGTGAGCCCGATGCGCCTTATGGCAGCTGGGTAAATGCAGGGTTAGGAGCGAATATTGTCGCTTCTCAAGAAGTCGATTTTAGTCGTGATTTACCCTCTATGGTGATTGATTTTGATGATTGTAGTCGTACTAATTTAAACTGTAATGGAGTGTTAGACCAAGATGACGTTGGTACTTCTATACTTGATTCTAACTTTGCACGCCAAGAATCAACGGTTGATGAATTCCGATTACTTGGTAAATATGAAATTGAGTCAGGGGTAATAGACTTTGGTATTGAGTCACGCTCAATGGAAAGTCACTCATTGCAGTCACTTACTCGTAATACGATGGGTAACTGGGGTATCGAAAACCCTGGTGAGTTACCTGATGGCTACCTTGACCCGACAAATTTCTTAAGTGAATTAGATGGCTACAATACCTCAGGTTCATTTGATCAAGGTTTCACTGGCAGCGCGTCAGAAATTGGTTATTGGGCAGCAAGCCAATACGGGTTTAATTTTGCTGCAGATGGCGCATTTGCAACAAACCGTACTATTAAAGAAGATATTCAAGCTGCATTTGTACAATATAAGCATCAAGGTGAAATTGGTGATATGCCATTTAACCTCTTAGTTGGTGCTCGTTACGAAACCACAGATATCACATCAACAGCAAATATTGACTTACCAAATGCAGTCGCTTGGGAAGGTAATAACGATTTTAATGTGCGATATGGCACTGACAAACAAGATTACTCTCTAAGCTCTGATTATAATCACTTTCTACCTAGTATCGATTTTGATATTAACGTGGTTGATGATGTAAAAATTCGTGCTTCATATAGCACCACAATCGCACGACCTACTTATGATAATTTAAGCTCTGCAGCAACGGTTGGAGTACCAACGGGGCCAAGTTTAATTCCAGGTACCACTAATGCACCAGCTTCAACGGGTAACCCAGGCTTAGTACCGCTTGAATCAGATAATATCGATGTTTCAGCTGAGTGGTACTACAGCGAT
Organism: Pseudoalteromonas sp. PAR1; assembly: GCF_947311895.1. Classification (NCBI taxonomy): domain Bacteria; kingdom Pseudomonadati; phylum Pseudomonadota; class Gammaproteobacteria; order Alteromonadales; family Pseudoalteromonadaceae; genus Pseudoalteromonas; species Pseudoalteromonas sp. PAR1. The sequence goes on from NZ_CAMZMY010000012.1 coordinate 128,825, forward strand.
GTTAGTTATGTTTCTGTCGGTTATTACAATAAAAAAGTTGATAATTTTATTGGTTTAACACCAATGACTCAAAATTACTATGACTTACGAGATGTTTCAGCAGGTCCCCGCGCTCAAGCAGCAAAAGCTGAACTAGAGGCTAGAGGTCTTGCCGTAACTGACTCAAACCTATTCCAAATGGTTGCAGCCATGGAAAATGGAGTTGCTTTTGATTCAATGACTTATGAAGAGTTTGAAGCAGCCTACGATATCTTGCCTAACAGCGATGATCCACTAATGGAATTTACAGCTCAAGTTCCTACTAACAATAAAGATGCAAAAATTGACGGATATGAATTTGCTATCCAACATTTCTTTGGTGATTCGGGCTTTGGTATTCAAGCAAACTACACGATTGTAAATGGCGATGTTGACTTTAATGTCGCAGCAGATCCTACGACAACGCAGTTTGCATTAGTAGGTTTAAGTGACACAGCTAACTTAATTGCAATGTACGAAAATGATAAATTTCAAGCTCGTATAGCCTATAACTGGCGTGATAAATTCTTAAACAATGCGGCTCGCTATGTAAATGAACCTGCATTTACTGAAGAGTATTACCAAGTCGATTTTAATGTAGCTTATAACTATAGTGAGAAACTCTCTTTCTTTTTAGAGGGAATTAACATTACAGAGCAAGACAACCGCCAACATGGACGATACAAAGCGCAGTTATGGAATTTAGACAAAAATGGTGCTCGCTACAATTTAGGTGTACGTTATAACTTCTAAGCTATTGCTGAAGCAAGAGTATACGGTCTAATAGCAATTTACATAATATGTGGGCTCTTGGGGATAGAAAGGCGTTATTATTTAGTTTTTCTTAATTAGATATTTTTAACGCTAATAGCGTCAATTTAGATCCCCAAAAGTTCACGATTAGCGTGAATTGATAAAAAGCCGCTCCTATTGAAGCGGCTTTATATTTAAAGTAAGCATATGAGCAAAATAATTAATAATATTGTGATCATTGGCGGTGGCGCTGCGGGGTGGCTTACAGCCGGATTACTAGCAAAAGAACATCCACATCTTCATATCACTCTCATTGAATCTGCTGATATTGGTATTTCTGGTGTTGGTGAAGGCACATGGCCGTCAATGCGAAATACTTTACAGCGAATTGGGGTCAAAGAAACTGACTTTTTACGTCAATGTGATGCGTCCTTTAAACAAGGTTCAAAGTTCATCAATTGGCGAGGGGAACAGCAAGGAGATAACTATTATCACCCTTTTATGATTCCTGAAGGCTACTATGAATATGATGTTCATGCTGCTTGGAAGCAATTATTTTCTCAGCAAAAATATGCTGATGCTATGAATATGCAAAGCTTTATTTGCCAAGCAGCACTAGCGCCAAAACAGATTAATACACCACAGTATGCTGGTGTTACAAATTACGGCTATCATTTAGACGCTCATAAATTTGCACGCTTTTTAACACAGCATTGTGTAAATACGCTTAACGTAAAGCATATTGTTGATAATGTGATTTGTGCAAATAACGATGAGCAAGGCTACATTAAAAGTGTCAGCACACAGCATAATGGAGCGATAACAGGTGACTTATTTATTGACTGTTCAGGTAGTCAAGGGCTATTAATCGCCAAGCATTATCAAATCCCGTTTTTAGATCAAAGCCACATTCTATTTAATAACACAGCAGTAGCAGCCCAAATACCATACGAAAGCCAATCTCAAAATATTGCCTCTGCGACATTATCAACTGCACAATCCGCAGGTTGGATTTGGGATATAGGTTTACCAACCAGACGCGGAATTGGCTATACATTTAGCGATAAATATTGTGACGAAGCAAGCGCAATAGAAACACTAAAAAGTTACGCGGCACAAACGATAGGCACTCAACAAGCAGACACAATTGAAACACGAACACTTCGTTTTACCCCGGGTTACAGAGAAATATTTTGGCATAAAAACTGTGTCGCGATTGGCATGTCACAAGGGTTTATAGAACCATTAGAGGCATCTGCGTTAGCCATGGTTGAACTTAGTATCAGTATGCTAAGTGAGCAGATGCCTGTAGACCAAGATCACATGCAGTTATTGAGTACCCGGTTTAATAAACGTTTTAAATACCGCTGGGAGCAAGTCATAAACTTCCTAAAACTTCATTATGTATTGAGTAATCGTGATGATAATGGTTATTGGCATGCTAACCGCAACCCTAATAGTATCCCACTTGAATTACAGAACTTGTTAACACTGTGGCAGTATCAAGCACCCAGCCGATTTGATTTGGTCGAAAATGAAGAAATCTTTTCTTCTGCAAGTTATCAATATGTGCTGTATGGTATGGGGTTTGAAACCAGTCTAACCACAAAACTTGATGGCCAAAAGTGCCACAAAGCAGAACAACTATACCAACTCAATCGCAACAAGATTGCACAATACTTACAAAAATTACCCACTAACCGACTGTTATTAGAACAATTACAAGGGAGTAAGGTGGCAACATGAGACAACAATCAATTAAACAGGTGATCATCGCTGGCGGCGGAACTGCCGGTTGGATGACCGCAGCTGCGTTAGCCAAATTACTAAATAAAGATATTAAAGTCAGCTTAATTGAATCAGACGACATTGGCACCGTAGGTGTTGGCGAAGCAACCATTCCACCTATTCGTACCTTTCATAAATTACTAGGTATTGATGAAAAACTTTTTATGAAAGCTACCCAAGCAACCTTTAAATTGGGGATCAGCTTCGAGAATTGGCACAAGCCACAAAGTGACTATATTCACTCTTTTGGTATGACAGGTAAAGAATGTTGGGCTGGCGAGTTTCATCATTTTTGGTTACATGCAAAAAAAATGGGGAATAAAGACGACTTTGGAGATTACTGCTATGAATTACAGGCAGCTAAACAGGGAAAATTTGGTATTAGCCCTCATAATCCAATTAATTATGCATTTCATATGGATGCTAGCCGTTATGCGGCATTCTTACGAGAGTTTGCAGAAAATCTAGGTGTAAAACGCTTTGAGGGCAAAATTGAACGAGTAAATAAGCATGCTGATAATGGTTTTATAAAGAGTTTATTGCTCGATGACGGCACAGAGATAACGGGTGACTTCTTTATTGATTGCACTGGTTTTAAAGGTTTACTGATAGAGCAAGCCTTACATACTGGTTATGAAGACTGGTCACATCTATTACCTTGCGATAGTGCGGTAGCAGTTCAAACGAAAGGGACACCCGAAATAGCTCCTTACACGCGATCCATTGCTCACCAATCAGGTTGGCAATGGCAAATTCCTTTACAAAATAGAGTTGGCAATGGCTTAGTCTATTGTAGCCGTTATTTATCAGACCATGATGCAACTCAGTTATTATTAAATAATCTAAGCAGTGAAACTCTCACCGAACCAAAAATTATCAAATTTAAAACTGGCCGACGACGCAAGGGTTGGAACAAAAACTGTTTAGCGCTGGGTCTTGCCAGTGGTTTTTTAGAGCCTCTTGAATCAACCAGTATCCACCTCATCATGACTGGGATTATTCGCTTTATGCGATTATTTCCTTTTACAGGCATAACCCAGCACGCTATTGATGAATACAATAAACAATTACAGTCAGAGCTTGAAAGTATTCGTGACTTTATTGTTTTGCATTACAAAGTCACCGATAGGGATGACAGTGAATTTTGGCAGCATTGTAAAACAATGGAAACACCTAAGTCACTTGCTCATAAAGTCGCATTGTTTAAAGAGACTGGACGGGTTTTCTTAGATGATGGTGATATTTTCCGCGTCGACTCTTGGGTGCAAGTCATGCTTGGGCAAGGCATAATGCCAGAGCAATACCATCACGTAGCTTCTTTGATGAATGATAAAGAGCTAAGCCGATTTATGCAGGGGATCAAACAGCAAATAGCGCAACGCTTACAACAATTACCGACACATAGAGCGTTTATTGAACAATACTGCCCTGTTGATACTTAAGTCTAAAAAAGGCATTACTATTGCCAAAATATTTATAATTAAACAAACTGTAAAACCACATCAAAAATGTCGACTTTACCTTAATTGCAAGCTAAATGATGTCTCTTTTGACGATACTTATAAGCGTTAAACTTTCCTAACTATTGAAGAGCTGAGCGTGCTGGCTGTAAAAAGTTAAAGCTAGCAACATAATACAGCACCTAGCTTAGTTACGTCGTTATCAGCTCTTAAATTAGCGCTAAAGTTATAAAAGTAATAAACCATTAACCTATTAATTATTAAAAGATAAAGCAGATTTTCACTGTATATTTAGGGCTAAATAAAATAAACGGTTGACCGTTTGCAGATTAGCCTCTAACCTAAATATGGAAGCGCTACCACAAAACACCAAACATCCTTATGGGGTGTTACGGTAATCTTATGGAAGCGCTACCATAAAATTTTAAATTTAGCCGCAAGATTTACTTGCTCTTGTTTACCAAAGGTTTCATTTCATGACTCAGCTCACGTTACCAAAAAACTCAACAATGCTTAGCAAAGACTTTATCTATGGCGTTGCGACAGCTTCGTTTCAAATAGAAGGAGCTGCCGATAAGCGCCTTCCATGTATTTGGGACACCTTTTGCGCGACTCCAGGAAAAATCGCTGATAACTCAAATGGTAATTTCGCTTGCGAGCATGTTAAAAAATGGAAAGACGATATTGAACTAATCGACTCTTTGGGTGTAGATGCTTACCGTCTTTCTATTTCATGGCCAAGAGTCATAAAATTAGATGGCACTTTAAATCAAGAAGGTATTAACTTTTACATTAATATTTTAGACGAGTTAATGCGTCGAAATATTAAAGCATTCGTCACTTTATATCACTGGGATTTACCACAGCATTTAGAGGATAAAGGCGGCTGGTTAAATCGCGAAACTGCTTACGAATTTGCGCATTATGTAGACCTAGTTAGTCAGGCCTTATCAGGAAAAGTCTATTCATACGCGACCTTGAATGAACCTTTCTGCAGCTCTTATTTAGGCTATGAAATTGGTGTTCATGCCCCTGGGATCAAAGGCCGAGAATTTGGACGTAAAGCTGCCCACCACTTGCTGCTTGCACATGGCTTAGCTATGAAAGTACTAAATAAAAATAGCCCAGAGTCACTTAACGGTATCGTACTTAACTTTACTCCTTGTTATCCTGTATCGTCTAGCGAAGCCGATTTAGCTGCAACAGCTTTTGCTGATGACTACATAAACCAATGGTATATGAAACCTGTAATGCAAGGAGCTTACCCTGACATTATCGAACAGTTGCCAGCCGCTCATAGACCTGACATTCTAGCTGGCGATATGGAGATTATTTGCCAACCATTAGACTTCTTGGGCGTTAACTTTTATACCCGATTACGTTATGAAGCAAGTGACACTGATTATTATCATGAACTGCCTCATCAAGCGCCAATGACAGATATCGGCTGGGAGATATATCCACCAGCATTGACTGAGTTATTAGTCTCTTTACATGAAAAATATGAGTTACCGCCAATCTATATCACTGAAAATGGCGCTGCGATGGCTGACAAAATGGTAGATGGAGAGGTAAACGATCAAGACCGTGTTGACTATTATAATGCACACCTAAATGCTGTGAATGACGCAATATTACAAGGCGTAAACATGGCTGGCTACTTTGCATGGAGCTTAATGGATAATTTCGAGTGGGCAGAAGGTTATTCAAAACGCTTCGGAATTGTTCATGTTGATTACGATACACAAGTACGAACAGTAAAGCTAAGTGGTAAAGCATATAGTCAGTTAATCACGCGCCGATAATAAGACAACAATAATGATAAAACACACTCTTCCCATCTACGAAAAAATAGGCTACGCGATGGGCGATGCCGGCGCTAATTTAGTTTGGCGTGGTGCTTTGGCCTATTTAGCCGTTTTTTATACAGACACATTTGGTATTTCTGCCGCCGCTGCTGCGTTACTTTTTTTAGTTGTGCGCTTATCAGATGGCGTGACAGATATAATAATGGGGATGATTGCAGATAGAACGCAAACACGTTTCGGTAAATTTCGTCCTTGGATATTGTGGTCAACTCCTTTTCTCGCCTTGTTTATGGTGTTGTGCTTCACAACACCTGACATAAGCCCAGCAGCTAAGCTATTTTATGCTTATTTCACTTATATAGGGCTCACTCTAGCTTATACGGTAAGTAACGTGCCCTACTCTGCTTTAATGGGGGTTATGACTGGTGATGACCTAGAGCGAACTAAATTGTCTGGCTTTCGCTTTGCCGGAGCATTTGCAGGTGGCTTATTAGTTATGGGCTTTTTACCTGATTTAGTTGCATACTTTGGGCAAGGAAATAGCGCACAAGGTTACCAATACACTATGTATGTATTTGCGGCCTTACTCACTGTACTCATGTTAATCACGTTTGTAAGTACAAAGGAGCGCGTTCAACCTGCAACAAAAACGCAAGTTTCACTAAAAACTGAGCTAACTGATTTAAGTAAAAGCTTACCTTTTATCATTCTTCCTTTATTGGCGATCACATTATTTTTCTATTATCGCGAGCTCTACTCCGGTTTGTTTTTTGCGGCAACAATGATTTTTATGACTGTCGTAATTCGTCGCTTACTTGCAAGCGATCATAGTAAGCTAAGTGGCACTCAACGAGATATGGTTGATTTACTTACAAATAAACCATGGCTGATCTTATTAGGTATGGGCTTTTTAACAATGATGTTTAATGGCATTAAATATGGTGTCATTGCTTATTATTTTAAATATTACGTAGGTAATGAGCTTTTAACTGGCCAATACTTTATAGCTTTATTAATCGTCTCAATTTTCGGCGCGTTAAGTACAGGAAAATTAGCTGAGATTCTGGGTAAACGTACTTTGTTTATCGCTTCATTATTACTAAGTGCCTTCTTTACCATTTGTTTCTTTTGGCTGCCAAATGATAACCTCAGCCTGATCTTTGTTATGGGTTGTCTGTCTGAATTCTTCGCAGCCATGATGCCTACCCTGTTTTTTACGATGCTTGGGGATAGTGCTGACTATTCTGAGTGGAAAAATAAACGCCGTGCCACTGGCCTCATATACTCAGCAGGAACTTTCGTGCAAAAAACGGGAGGTGGATTTGCCGGAGCCTTAGTGCTTGTTGTACTTGCAAGTTATGGCTATGACGGAATGGACGAAACCACCATTGCACACTCACTCGATGGCATGATACTACTAATGAGTTGGCTACCAGCAGCGTTTGCTCTACTAGCCGCAGCACTGATGGCCTTTTATCCATTAACATCTGAAATGACAGAAAAAATAACAGAAGACTTGGCAATTAGGCGTGCAAGTCTGTAAATTAAACAGTTAAGGTTTATATCAAACAGTAATTATGGCAACTATTTATCAGGTATCAGAGCTCGCTGGCGTTTCTTTATCAACCGTATCTCGGGTGTTAAATGAAAATGATTACGTCAGCAAAAAAACCAAACAAAAAGTCCTCGATGCGATGGAGCAGCTAGGTTACAAACCAAATTCGATAGCGCGCTCTCTTGCTTCAAATTGCACCAATAGTGTGGGGATTTTAGTCTCTGAACTAGACGGTGCATTTTTTGGTGAAATGATGTCTGCTATTGAAGCCCAATTAAGGGCAGCTGGTAAACATGTCATTATTACGCCAGGACACAGTGAAGAAGACAAAGAAAAAAGTGGCTTAGAATTTTTAATTTCTCGTAACTGTGATGCGATCATCGCCCACGTTGAAGCCGTAAGTGATGAATATTTAGTAAAATTAAATAAAGGTAAAACCCCAATCTATCTAATCAGTCGCTATGTAGACCAAATGAAAGAAAACTGCATTAGCCTTGATAACGTAATGGGTGGCTATTTAGCGACTAAGCACTTACTTGAGCAAGGCCATAAACAGATTAATTACATAGCAGGCCCTTTATTCAAGCCAGATGCTTATAACCGACTTGAAGGCCACAAAAAAGCGCTAAAAGAATATGGTATTGCATTCGACGAGCAGTCTCTTTTCGTGGGTGACTTTAAAGAAACTGGCGGATACAAAGGCTTACAGCATTTCTTCAACATCAATAAAGAATTTACAGCTGTTGTATGTGCAAATGATGAAATGGCCTCGGGCGTAATGAAATGTGCAAGAGAGCACAAGCTTGATCTTCCCAAAGATCTGGCAATCATCGGCTTTGATAATGTTCATTTCACAAATTATTTATATCCAACTTTGACGACCGTTGATAACCCTGTCGAAAAAATGGGTATTATGGCCGCGAACTTAGTGTTAAAACAGGTGTATAAACAAAATCGCGCTAATATAGAGCATATATTTACGCCAAACTTGTTGATCCGCGATTCAACAACACGTTTAACCAGATCTTAATAAAAAGCGAATACGATATCGCTTGTTAAAAAGTAACGAACAAAATTGCTATAGAAATGGAGAAGCAGGTGTTTATCGGTGAAGTAGCCAAAAAAACCAATTTATCCGTTAAAACAATTCGCTTTTACGAAGAAAAAGGCCTCATAACAACCCCTCAACGTCAAGGAAAGTACCGTGTTTATACAAATGAACACATAGAGGTTTTAAAGCTAATCTCAGAAGCAAAATTACTGGGGGTTACACTCGCTGAGTTGAAGGGCTTTATAAAGTATGAAAACGGGCAAGCAAACTGGGCCGAGATTAGAGAATTTTTGTTGCATCTTAAGAGTCGTTTGCAAACACAAATTGAGCAGACAAAACAAAAAATCGCCCATATTGATTCATGTGTTGGCCTTATTAACATCAAATAGTTAGTTGACTCTCCCCTTAAGTGGAGAGTTTATAATCGCTGTAGGTTATTGATTTAATCAAGCTAGATAGCATACACAGTGTGCTTTCAATAAAGTCGTTTTTATATTTTCAAAAATTGGGCCTTTAATAACTTCGATTTCATACCAATTCGCTCTATTAGGTAGCAATTTAGACAAATTAAATCTCGTTGATAACGGGGCAAAGATTACTGATTTAGTTGTTCTAAATAAGAAATCATTAATGCAGGTAGCGACAGGCTTAATCCCTGAAAATAATTAAGCGTTCTTACGAATTAATTAAGGAAGATCATGGAAAAGTTAGCAACCGACATTTGGATTTTTGATGGTGAAGCAGTAACGTTCTTTTTTTTACCATTTACAACCCGCATGACTGTTATTAAACTCGCGAATGGCGATCTATGGGTGCACAGTCCTATCCACCTAAGTGATGCCTTAAAGAGCCAAATTGACCAGTTAGGCCCGGTTAAATACCTTATAGCTCCTAATCACTTACATCACTTGTTTTTACCACAATGGATTGCAGCATATCCCGATGCTAAAACTTATGGCACTAGTGAGGTCATCAAAAAGCGCAATGATATCTCTTTTGATGCATCCCTTAATGACGACTTGGACTGGCAGTGGCAGGCAGATATTTCCCAAGAGTTATTTACAGGCTCACCCTTTATGGAAGAGTGTGTGTTTTTCCATAACAACTCTAAAACATTGATTGTGACTGATCTGATTGAGAACTTTTCTGGTGACAACTTTAAGGCTTGGCAAAAATGGCTCGCAAAAGGTGCGGGGATCTTAGCTCCTAACGGAAAAACACCGATAGATTGGCGCCTCAGCTTTATGTTTAAAAAGCCTCAAGCTAGACAGCATTTTGAAAAAATATTGGCTTGGGAGCCGGAAGTTATCGTTATGGCTCATGGAGAAATAATAAAACACCACGCCATGGGGTTTTTACGTGAGTCGTTTAGTTGGCTTAATAAAACCTAACTATATTGCACCTGTTGACCACTTTATAAAAGCGTTTATGTCAGTTTAGTAACTGCAATTACGGAAATTTCGTCGGAACGTTGACTGAGCAAAATTTCAAAATTTTTTCAGATAGTGATTGACTCTCCCGTTAAGGGGAGGCTTTAGAGTAGCAATTATTTCCTAACACAAAGGTCTTGATTGTGAAAAACATACTCATTTTAAACGGAAACCCAAAACCCAATAGCTTTGCTGACTCTTTAGTGGATGCATATGAATGCACAGCTAAAGAAACGGCAAATATACGTACTTTTAGACTGTCTGAAATGGACTTTAACCCAGATCTCAGCTTTGGTTATGATCAGGTACAGCCGTTAGAGTCATGCTTAGAAGCATTTACAAATGCACTCCTTTGGGCCGATCATCTCGTGCTTATTTCGCCGGTTTGGTGGGGTAGCCTACCCGCTAAATTAAAAGGGCTGTTTGATCGCGTTTTTTTGCCTGGGGTTACCTTTACGTTTGAACAAAATAGTTTACTTCCAACACCACTTTTAACCGGCAAAACTGCAAGACTTATCCTAACCATGGACACCCCAAAGGAGCTAATAGATCAATTAGCACAGCCTATTTTAGAGCAGTTGGGTCGACACACGCTTGAGTTTTGCGGTTTTGCACCGCCAAAAGTTAACTTATTTGGTTCAGTTATCTTATCAAGCGACAGGCAAAGATCGGACTGGCAGACTACTGTGGGAGAACTGGGTTCTCAATGTGACTAAAGGCTTATGTTTGTTGTGTAAAATATAATATATTATTATTTCTATTAGGCATTGCTGCAATGATTGAGCAGTGCCTAATTAGAAGTTAGCTGGATAGGACGCATATGGATTATATTAAAGTAAATAGAGATACATGGAATAAAAGAACTGATCTTCATACCCAGTCTAGTTTTTACAATATACCAATGTTTAAAAATGGGAGAAACTCACTCAATCCCATCGAGCTCGCCCTACTCCCAGATGTTAAAGATAAATCGCTATTGCACTTACAGTGTCATTTTGGTCAAGACACGCTCTCTTGGGCAAGGCTTGGCGCGTGTGTAACAGGTGTTGATTTGTCGCCTACTGCAATTGAGTATGCCAATGAGCTCAAACAAAACTTAAATTTAGAAGCCACTTTTATCGAAAGTAATGTTTACGATTTTGACGCTATCAACCAGCAACTTTTTGATATTGTTTACACTTCTTATGGTGTTCTAAATTGGTTACCAGATTTAAATCGATGGGCTAAAGTAATTGCTAACTCTTTACAAGCTGGCGGCACTTTATGTCTGGTTGAATTTCACTCTTTTAATGAGTTATTAAATGGCTACTCTTATTTTCATGACTCTGAACCTACCATTGAAGAAGAAGGAACATACAACGAAAATTGTGATGGTACAAAGTCAAAAACAGTAACCTGGAGTCACCCAATTAGTGACATTATAAACTCACTCATTCAGGCTGGTTTGACGATTGAGTCATTCGACGAATACCCATATAGCCCTTATGACTGCTTTGAAGGCTTAGAGTATGTTCATGATAAAGGCTACCAATTACTTCACAAAGGACATCAAGTTCCTTTAGTGTTTTCGATTAAAGCAAGAAAAGGATGTTAATTTGACCCATTTAATTTTTGAATATGGCAATTCACTTAATTAAGCAATCTACTATGAGGCAATAAAACCTCGCTAATAACACGGCAATAATTTCGTTATTTAGTGGTTCTAAATAAGAAACTTTAACGCAGCTAGCGACACGTTTTATCCCTTAAAATAATTAAGTATTGCAGATTAATGGAATGGACTCTCTCCACTCCCCAACGGCGTCATAATGCGCCATAGTAGTTTGGGGTAAGTTTTAGCTTAA